>CAVEHG010000005.1:0-21837 GCA_963615405.1 bacterium
TTCAGAAGTAAAAAAAGTGCGTGGGATTTAACCCACCCCAATACGGGTAACCCACGAACCCCCAACGTATTAGGGTACATGCGAAACTTAAGTATGGATGAAGGACTGAACAACGTGGCCGGGCAGGAAACCGGCGGAACCGCAGCCGGAAATGGCGGCGGGGGCTGGCGGTTTTTCGACAGGGTGAAGGGCGACAAGGTCGTCTGGATTGTCTTGCTGATGCTCATAATGATTTCACTGATGACAATCTCGGGCTCCACCTCGCTGCTCGCCCTGCAGAACAGTACCACCCGAGTGAGCTTGTTCACCAAGCACCTGATCGTCTGCGCCCTGGGACTCGGCCTTATCTTCTTCTGCTATTTCTGCGTGAGCCGGAAGTGGTTCGAGAGGCTGTCGAAATTCGGTTTTCTCCTCTCGTTCCTGCTGCTCGGGGCACTGCTGCTCAGGGAACATTTCGATTTCGGACCCAACTTCAGGGCCGAGCATCTCAACGGGGCGTGGAGAACCATCAAGGTGTGGAAGATTCAGATTCACGTGTTCGAGGTTGTGAAGGTCGCGATGGTAATGTACCTCGCCTGGGCCTGCAAGGCCTACCGCAACGGCACATTCAGATTCTCGAAATGGCTCGCCTCAATCAGAACCGGCAAGGAACACGACAGGACACCCTTCGCGTTTATGGACACCAAACTGGGACAGCTGACATTCTATATACTGATTCCCATAGCGGCCACATTCATGATGATTCTTCCCGGAGGAAACTCCAGCGCGCTTTTTATCGGGCTTGTTATGGGAGCGACCATAGTCATCGGGAGAATCGAGTTCAAGTATATAATTCTCACGGCAGCCGTCGGAGTGGCGCTGCTCGGAGGAGCCTACGGACTCTACAAAGTCAGCGACGGGAAACACTTCCGCAGGATTGGAACGGGCCTTTCCCGTACGGAAAAAATGCCGACACCCGACGACCTGTTCCGGATAAAGGACGAAAAGGGAGTAAAATCCAAAGAATACAGGGATACGCTCCAGAAGATGCAGCAGCCGTACTCGGCAAAAATTGCCATACACGAGGGCGGACTGTTCGGAAAGGGAGTCGGCGGAAGCACCCAGAAATATGTCGTGCCCCAGATGTACGGCGACTTTATGTACAGTTTCATACTTGAGGAGACCGGAGTTTTGGGAGGCATCGCCATCATCATCCTCTATATCAGTCTTCTGGCGAGAGGCACCATCATAGTGAGCAACAGTGATGACGATTTCGCCAAAACCGCGGCCGGAGGGCTGGTGCTTCTGATTTCAGGACAGGCATTTATGCACATATTGATAAATCTCGATCTGGGTCCGCTCACGGGGCAGACCCTGCCGATGATCAGCCACGGAAGCACTTCCTTCCTCTGTTTCAGCATCGCCTTCGGAATCATTCTCGCGATGAGCAAGACGGCGAAGAAGAAGACGGCGGAGGAGGAGAGAAAGATTGACCTTGAACACGGCCGCCCGGTCGAGGAGGAGATTTCCTCCGACACAGGTGATTTTTAAGAAGGACGAAACTATGGAATATAGAAATATAAGAGCGGTAATCAGCGGCGGAGGCACGGGAGGACACATATTCCCGGCCCTCTCCATCGCAAACGAACTCAAAGCCCTTAACCCCGAGACGGAAATCCTGTTCGTGGGCGCGGAAGGCAGGATGGAGATGACTAAAGTGCCGGAAGCAGGCTATAAGATTGTGGCTCTGCCGATCGCGGGACTTCAGAGGAAACTGCTGAGCCTCGGGAACCTGAAGCTGCCGTTCAAAGTGATCAAGAGCGTCTGCCAGGCGAAGCGGCTCATACGGGAGTTTCGGCCGGACATCGCGATCGGAGTCGGGGGTTATGCCAGCGCTCCCCTGCTCTGGGCGGCCCAGCGGATGGGCGTTCCGACCCTGATTCAGGAGCAGAACGGCTTTGCCGGGCTCACGAACAAGATTCTCGGGAAAAAGGCGCAGAGCATCTGCGTGGCATACGACGGGATGGAGAGGTTCTTCCCGGCCGACAGGATTGTCAAGACCGGCAATCCGATACGCGACACTATGCGTCCGGCGACGCCGCAGCTGAGGGAGGAAGGGCTGAAGTTCTACCGGCTCAGCCCAGAGCGCCGTCACCTGCTCATCATCGGGGGCAGCCTCGGAAGCGGGACGCTGAACCGTTCGGTGATGAAGTGGATTTCAGATGGATGTCCCGGCGGAGAAAACCTCGAAGTGCTCTGGCAGTGCGGAAAATATTACAAAAAGAGCGTGGATGAGTTTATGAAGAAGGCGGCCGCGGAAGGACCCGGAGGGAATGTCTCAGGCGAAAACGCTTCGGGAGAAAATGCGCCGGGAGGAAATGCGCCGGGCGAAAATATCCTGGAAAGGATTCGGCCGATGGACTTCATCGGGAGGATGGATCTTGCCTATGCAGTGGCGGATGCCGTGGTGTCGCGCTCCGGGGCAAGTTCAGTGTCGGAACTGTGCGCCTGCGGGAAGGCGGCGATATTCGTGCCTTCTCCGAATGTGGCGGAAGACCACCAGACTCACAACGCGATGGCCCTGGTGAACAGGGAGGCGGGACTGCTCGTACGGGACAGCGAGGCTCCGGAAAAACTTATGGAGACCGCCTGCGCCCTGCTCGGGGACAGGAAGAAGATTGAGGAAATGGGGAACAACGCCCTGAAACTCGCGCTTCCGGATGCGGCCCGGACCATCGCCGACGAGATTTACAGGATTCTGGGTGACAAATGACTCAAGTTTCGCATTGCGAAACATAAAACAGTGGGCTGCATTGACGGTTGATAAGCAAAATGGCTATGAACAGTTATAAAAACATATATTTCCTCGGTATCGGCGGCATCGGAATGTCGGCGATCGCCAGGTATTTCAAATTCAAGGGTCTGAATGTCGGAGGCTACGACAAAACCGAATCCGACCTGACGGACAGGCTCGCGGCGGAGGGCATAGAAGTGCATTATGAAGACAACACTGACCTCATTCCGAAGGATGTCGAAAACACGCTCGTCATTTACACCCCGGCCATTCCGCACGACCTCGGAGAACTCGTCTATGTGCAGGAGCACGGCTACACGCTGCTCAAACGCTCGCGGGCGCTCGGGGAAATCGCAAGGGGGCAGCGCTGTCTCGCAGTTGCGGGAACCCACGGGAAGACAACGACAAGCACCCTGCTCGCCCACATCTTCACTGACTGCGGGGAAGGCTGCTCGGCATTTCTCGGCGGAATATCCAAAAATTACGACACCAACCTGCTCGTCAGCCACAACCCCGTGATTGTCGCGGAGGCCGACGAGTTCGACCGCTCGTTTCTCCAGCTGTTCCCGGAAGTCGCCGTCATCACGGCGATGGACGCAGACCACCTGGACATCTACGGCGACCTCGCCCACGTCCGCGAGGCTTTTCAGGCTTTCGCCGGTCAGGTCAGCGGCACCGTGATAACGAAACTCGGGCTTGACATCACTCCGGAGCACACCGGGGCGAAAATCCTGAGATATTCCTACGATGACGCCCGCGCCGACTTCTATGCCGCCGACCTCCGCAAGGACGACTGCGGCTACTTCACCTTTGATCTGCATCATCCCGGGGGCATCATCCCGGGCTGCAGGGTCGGAGTGCCGGGTTGGGTGAATGTCGAGAACGCCGTTGCGGCCTCCGCCGTCGCGCTCACCTGCGGCATATCCCCCGAGGCCATCAGACACGCACTCGGCACTTTCCTCGGCGTGAAACGCCGCTTCGACATTCACGTGAACCGTCCCGGCTGCGCCTACATCGACGACTACGCGCACCATCCGAATGAAATCGGCGCCGCAATCCGCTCCATCAGGGACATATTCCCGGGCAGACGGCTCACCGCAGTGTTCCAGCCCCACCTCTACACGAGGACAAGGGATTTCGCCGGCGAGTTCGCGGAGGCTCTCAGCGCCGTGGACAAACTCATCCTCCTGGACATCTACCCGGCACGCGAGGAACCGATTCCGGGCGTAACGTCCGAAATCATCTTCGATAAGGTGACGGCTCCGGAGAAGATCCTGATCAATAAGGAAATGCTGATGGACAGCCTCAGAAATGAAAAAATTGACGTTCTGGTGACCTTCGGGGCGGGAAACATCGACAGATTCATCCCGCAGATCACGGAAATGCTCAAGTAAACGCCATAAAACGGAACACCGAATCCTTTCTAAAACCGCCAATGTTATGAACCCCAAAATAACGGATACCCTTCTGTGCATCACCGCCGTCCTCTCGGTCGCCGCGGTCTGTGCGCTCTACACCGCCGGAGCACGCAGGCAGGCCGCTCTTGAGTGCAGGGGCGTGGAGGTGACCGTAAGGGACAGTTCAGCGAACAGGTTCGTCAGCGGAAATGACGTTAAGCGGATTCTTTCCGCAGCCTACGGCAGTTTCGACGGAGTGTTCGCGGACAGCCTCGACCTCGTCGCGATGGAGACCCTGATTGAGGGCAAAAGCGTGATACGGGACTGTGAGGCCTACGTCACGAGGGACGGGAAGCTGAATCTGGACATCACACAGAGGACTCCCGCAGTGCGTTTCCAGGATGCGGCGAACGGCTGGTATGCCGATGCTGACGGATACATATTCCCGCTCCAGCGAAGCCACACTTCGATGGTTCCGGTGGTTGACGGCGATTTTCCGGTGACGGTTCCGCGCGGATTCAAGGGGCCGGTCGAGAATCCGCAGCAGCGGGAATGGCTTATGCGGGTCGTTGGAATGGTCGAATATATGAACTCCAACGGCTGGGGAAATCGAATTTCGCAGATTCACGTCTCCCGGAACGGGGAGGTGCGGCTCATACCCACGGAAGGCAATGAACGGTTCGTCTTCGGCCAGCCGGTGGACATCCGGGGCAAATTCGCGAAGATAGAGAAATATTACCGGATGATACGTCCGCTGGCGAAGAAATACAGGGAGATTGACCTGAGGTTCGACGGACAGATCGTCTGCAGGCAGGAGTACGCTGAACAGATATAAATATATATACACTAAAGACTTACGATATATGGAAGACAGATACATAGTCTCTATTGACCTAGGCACGTTCAAGATTGCGCTCGCAGTCGCCTGTGTCAGCGGCAACGACACGAGAATCATCTATTACAAGGAGACTCCGGCGAACGGAATGCGGAGCAGCAGGATTCTCAACGAGAACAAGGTCGCACAGCAGCTCAAGAAGGCTATAGACGATGCCGAGGACATCCTGGGAATCAAAATCACCGGGGCGGTTCTCGGAATGCCGCGCTTCTATGTGAAGACGGAGGAAAATTCCGCCACAATCGAGAGGGAGGGCGACAGTTTCATCTCTGCGGAGGAAATCGAAGACCTGAAGAACTTCGCGCAGGACAGCTACCCTGTCGATGATCCGGAGCACGAGACCGTCTATGGGGCGATTGCGCAGTCATTCTCGACGGAAGAGGAGTTCCAGATTATCGAAGACGACGTCATCGGGATGTCCGGACGGCAGCTGGAGGGGAATTTCAAGGTGTTCATCGGCAACAGGTCGTCCCTCGACAGGATTGACAAGGTTATGAGGACCGCCGGAATCGTTGCGATGAAGAAATATTTCGTGCCGCAGCTCACGGCCGAAGCCACACTGTTCCCGTCCGAGATGGAAAACGGAGTGGCGCTGATCGATTTTGGAGGAGGATGTACCTCATTGTCAATATATTACAAAAATGTGCTGCGTCACTATTCTTCGATTCCGTTCGGAGGAATGAATGTGACGAAGGACATCCAGATGGAGAGCAAGACAAATCTTTCGCTCGCCGAGAACATAAAGCTTGCCTACGGAGCGTGTATGCCGGAGAAGCTGCAGAACCTGAGCGAAAAGCAGCTGCTTCTCAAGAGCGGAACCGGAGAGGGGGACAAGAGGCTGACTGTCAAATACCTGTCAGAAATCATCACCTCGCGCGAGGAGGAAATAATGCTGGCGATGCTCTACGAGATCGGCCGGAGCAAATTCGCGGACAAGCTCCAGAACGGAATCGTGATCACCGGCGGCGGGGCCCAGATGACCAATCTGGCTAATTTCATCACCGAACTTTCAGGCTATTCCGTACGTATGGGAAGGCCTGTTTTCCGGGGAGTGTTCAACTGCTGCACGGGGCTGAACAGTCCTTCTGCAGCCACGGCTGTGGGACTCGTAGTTGCGGCCCGCGAACTCGGAGCAAGCTGCGCGTTCAGCAAAGACAGCGAGGATGCTCCGTCTGCGGACAGGAATGTCGCAGAGCCGACCGATCTTGAACACGAGACCGGAACTTTGCCTGGAATGGCCACGGAAGAGGAGATCACTGAAAAGAAACGGTTCGAGGAGGAGAAAAAGAAAAAGGAACGGGATAAGAAAGAGCAGAAGACGCGCCGCGAGAGCAAGTTCAACGCATTCTGGGACACGATGAAAAAGAAGACTTCAAGCTTAGGGGAAGGCTTCGGAAAGGAAGGCGGCAGGCTGCTCGACCTTGTGACCGATGAAGATGAACAGGAATAATGGACAGGATTATGGACGGAAGAACAATAATTGACGAAGGCGCGTTCGGAGTCGTGCCGACAAACTGGAAGAGGACGGAATCGACGATAAAGGTCGTGGGAGTCGGCGGAGGCGGATGCAACGCCGTGAATTATATGGCCAGCCAGGGGATCGGCGGCTGTACATTCATCGTCTGCAACACAGACTCGCAGGCACTGAAGAGCAGCAGTGTCCCGTGCAAGATCCAGCTCGGGGAAGGCCTCGGGGCGGGGACAGATCCGGTGGCGGGAAGAAATGCCGCTATAGAATCGGAAAAAGAGATTGAGGAAGTCATTTTCTCGGATCTTCCCGTCAGGCAGGGAATGCTCTTCATTACCGCAGGAATGGGAGGCGGAACCGGAACCGGTGCGGCCCCGGTCATTGCGGCGATGTCCAAGAAACGCGGAATACTCACTGTCGGCGTCGTGACCATCCCTTTCCGGAACGAGGGCAACGAATCAATGACCAAGGCGCTTGACGGCATTATGGAGATGGAGAAGAACGTCGACAGCCTTCTCATCATAGACAACGAGAAACTCTATGCGAACTACCCCAAGATGCTGGCTCACGAAGCCTTCCCGAAGGCCGACGAAGTGCTCTGCACCGCCGTCAAGGGCATAATCGAAATCATCACCACCGAAGGACACATCAATGTCGATTTCAGGGATGTGAAAAGAATGATGACCAACAGCGGAATGGCTCTGATGGGAATGGGCACGGGAACGGGGGAAAACCGTCTGCAGGAGGCCGTGAGCGGCGCGTTCGAGTCTCCCCTGCTGAACGACCACGATCTGAAGACCGCGAAAAATGTGCTGCTGAACATCACCATAGGCCACAATGATCAGGGCCTGAGGATGGAGGAGCTCGACAAAATCGACAGTATGATCACGGACTACATCGGAGAGGCTAACCGATTCAAGAAGGGAATCGTCTGGAACTATTCGGAGGATTTCGGCGACCGCGTGGAGATTACGGCCATCGCGACCGGCTTCAAGATGGACTGGGACGGCCTTTCCGGAGACAACGGCAACCTGATTGTGATTCAGCCGGATTTTGAATATGTTCCCGAAACTTCAGACGAAACGGAGGGATCCGCCTCCGGCGAGCCGCGCAGTTTCAAGATCGGTTTCACGAACAGCGAAGTCAAGCGTCCGGAGGATTTCTGCACGGGTCCGAAGCCGGCTCTGCTTGTGGATGACACCGCAGATCTCAGCGAACTCGAAAACACCGCCTCAATCCGCCGGCTGCCACGCAGCGACCGCTGACCGCGGGAAACGCAGCCACCGGCTGTTACTTCTCGGGAGAGCGCAGCATCTCTCTCAGAGAGAACTCACCACGCTCACGGAGCGCATCATCTCTCTCACTGGGAGAAGGGCTTTGTAACGGTGTGAAATAAGGTTTTTCAAGTGCTCCGGAATCTCCGCAAGAGTCTTTCCGCGAAGACCGGCAATTTCCTGCTCCGAAAGTCCTGCGGACGCGAGGGAGGAAAGTTCACTGTCTGACGGGATGAAGACCGGGTCATAGCCGAAGCCTCCCTGTCCGGCTCTTGAGGCTGCGATATGTCCCTCAAGGAAGCCCTCGTACTGCGTTGTCCCGCCGTTCCTGAAGATCAGCGTCACCGTGCAGCGGAAGCGTGCCGAACGCTCCGACGGGGTTTCCGCACCGGCTTCCGCGAGTTTCGTGAGGAGCTTGTCCATATTGTCAGTAAAATTCTTGTCGTCCCCGGCATACCGTGCGGTGTAGATTCCCGGTTCGCCTCCGAGCGCGTCGGTTTCGAGTCCCGAGTCATCGGCGAAGACGGCGACAACATCCTCCGCAGCGTCGTTTCCCATATCCCCGGAAGCATTCGCGCTCTCCCCCGGCGACGTTTTCAATGTGCCGCGTCCATCCTCCATATTCCCGAAAACCCTGTCACTCACATATTTGGCTTTAAGGAGCGAATTCTCGGCGAATGTCGTTCCCGTTTCTTCCGCCTCGCCTTCCACTCCGCAGTCTTCGGGGGTCAGGATTTCAACCCCGTCGCCCAGTATTTCCGCCGCCTCGCGCAGCTTTCCCCTGTTCTGTGTCGCAAAAACTATTTTCATCATATCCCTGTTGTTTTCGTCCAATGCCGTGCAAAATTAGGAAAATATATGGAACGGTTATTGAGAATTATTTCTGGATTTGCCGTTTTCTCTGACAAAACCACAGATGACAGTCTGACGAAAATCGGCAGGAAATCTGACAAAACTCTTAAAACGCTATGAAACATATAGTTGGAAAAATCATTCTCACCGTCGCCGCTGCGGCGTTTCTTTTGGGCACTGACATCGAATCGGACGCGCAGAGCCGTGGCTTCAAACTTGGCCAGTGGACAGAAATCCACAATTCAGTGGTTCGGCAGCTGAGTATGACATATGTCGACACCCTTGACGTGGACCGGGTGATGAAGGCGGGAATTGACGCTATGCTTGCGGAACTCGACCCCTACACCGTCTATGTGCCCGAAGAGGACAACGAGGACTTCCAGATGATGATTTCCAAAACCTACGGCGGAATAGGAGCCGTAATCCACAAGAAAAAGGGGGAATATGTAATCATAAACGAGCCATATGAGGATTCGCCGGCGGTGAAGTACGGGCTTCAGTGCGGTGACGAGATTATGGAAATCAATGGCGAGGACACCCGCCCTCTCGAAAGCGCCGAGGCGTCGGAGAAGATGAAGGGGAAACCGGGGACGAGCGTGAAGTTCAAGGTGAAGAAGGTCCGCAGCGGCGAGATCAGGAATGTGGAAATCGTAAGGGAGAGAATCCATCTGCCGGATGTGGAATACTATGGAATGCTCAATGACAAAGACGGTTACATCCTCCAGAGCGGTTTCACGGAGAATGTCTCCTCGGAAATCCGCGCCGCCTATTTCAAACTCAGGGAACAGGGAATGCAGCGTCTGGTGCTCGACCTGCGCGGGAACGGGGGCGGACTTATGTCCGAGGCGATCAACATCGTGAGCCTCTTTGTCCCGAAAGGTTCGCTGGTCGTAAGTTCCAAGGGGAAGGCCGAGGACACCCGGGAGTACCGGACGACCACGGAGCCGATTGACACCGAAATCCCGATCACAGTCCTGATTGACTCGAACTCCGCCTCGTCTTCAGAGATTGTCACCGGAGCGCTTCAGGATCTGGACCGCGCCACGGTGATGGGACGGCGCAGTTTCGGCAAGGGGCTCGTGCAGTCCATCCGTCCGGTGGCGTACAACGGCCAGCTCAAGGTCACCACCGCCAAATACTACACTCCTTCCGGACGCTGCGTTCAGGCGATCGACTACAGCCACCGCAACGAGGACGGGAGCGTCGGCCATATTCCCGACTCCCTGACTCACGAATTCAAGACCGTCGGCGGAAGGATTGTCCGCGACGGAGGCGGAATCACCCCGGATGTGGAGCTTGCCGCTCCGGAATACAGCCGCCTGGTCTATTCGCTCGTGCTCTACGGCGTGATTGACCGTTATGCGCTTGAGTACGTCAAGACTCACGACAGCCTTCCGGACGCCGTGGATTTCCATCTGAGCGATGCGGAATTCGACGATTTCGTGAATTTTGCAAAAACCCAGGATTTCGACTGCCGCAGCAGCGCGAAAACCCTGTTCGACCAGATGAAGAAGGAACTCGAAAAGGACGGACTTTCAGGCGAGGTCACAGAGCAGCTCGCGGCCATAGACAAGGTGCTTGAAATGGACAGGGAGCAGCTCATCCGCATCAAAAAGGACGAGCTCATCCCGTTCATCGAGGAGGAACTTGTCGTCCGCTACCACTACCAGAAGGCCGGAGTACAGCTTCGCCTGCGCTACGACACCCAGCTTCAGGAAGCGTTACGTAAAATGGAACAATGACAAGGGACAGAAAGCAGCCGATTGAGTTCATTCTTCTCCATTCGACGAAATATGGGGACAATTCCCTTGTGCTGCACACTCTGAGCCGGGAATACGGACGCAGAAGCCTGTTTCTGCGCTCGATTTCTTCGGCGTCTTCGCTCGCGGGCGGGTCGGAACGCGCCTCCCGCAAAGGCGGGGCAAGAGCCGGAGTGGCAAGCCTTGTCAGCCCGCTGAACATCATCGAAGCCGAGGTGGCGGAGAATCCGGCATCAAGACAGGCGATGATGACGGTCAGCTCACTTGCCGCCTCATATCCTCTGAACGGTCTCCGGAGCAATCTCTACAAGGCGAGCATCTCGATGTTTATGGCTGAAGTCCTTTTCCGCGCCCTGCGTGAGGGGGCGAACGAAGATGGTCTCTATGACTGGTGCGTAAGGAAAATTCTGCTTCTGGATGCCATTGAGGGCAATTTCAGCAACTTCCATCTTCTGTTTCTTCTCGAACTGACCTCCGCCCTCGGCTTCCGTCCGGAGTTCCGCGACATAGCCGCGTTTGTCAGCCCGAACAACGCCCCTCTTGTCGAAAACCTGATACGGCTGCCCTTCGATGAGGCTATGCTCGTCCCGATGACCGGCGCCGTCCGCTCCTCCCTCATCGAGTCCTTCCTCTCCTACATCGAGACCCACCTGGAGTACCCGCTGAACGTCCGCTCCGTCGCCGTTCTGAAAGATCTGTTCTAAAGATGGGTCACCTGCTTCACTGCAGCTTCATCATAAGGAGGTCGGTGTAGGTCTTGTCCCCGGCCGCATAGCCGCTGTAGGAGCCGCTGTCGAAAAGCAGGAACTTGTAGCCGTTCACAGGGAACTCGGAACCGGCCTTGGCGCGGAAATGGACATAGCCGTCGCTGCCGAAACCGAACTCAAGGGCGGAAGAGTCGCTCCAGATGGCGGTGTAGACATTGGAAACGAAGCCGAACACCACCGTCATATAGCTGAACACGCCGAGGTTCTGAGGTTCAAGCCTTATGCAGTGCTCCTCCGGGATGTAAGTCCCTGCGATTTCAGGAGAATAGGACTTGTAGTTGCTCAGACCCTTGATGGAAACGGTGTTCTCTCCGGTCTTGATTATATCGACTCTGAAAGCCTCGTCCGTACCGCTCGTGTCGTCCGTTGTGGTGACCGTCGCGCTCATCAGATAGGAACCGACGAAATCCTCAATGCTCCTGGACTCGTAACTCTCCGAGTGCGAACGCATCTGCACCGTGACGCTCTGTTCCACTACATCTCCCAAGTCGTTCGCTATCCTCACGACCATTCTGTACTCCGTGCCTTCCTCCGCCGTGTAGTGGAGGGTGACCCCTTCCCCGGAGTTTGCCGCCTCGACATATCCGGACTCCAGAGACTTCCCGAGCGCATCAAACACCTTGTCAAGACCATAATACTCCTCGTAAAGGTCAAGCATATCCCTGGAAGACATGACATATTTCACGGAGGAAGCGTTCCGCACCCTGAGGTTCCACAATGCTGTCGTATACGGGTCATCTTCGCTCACGGACAGCGCGCACTCGACGAACTCCGGCAGCAGATTGTGCTCCGGATCGTAGGTAAAGCGCACCGCCACGGCCTTCCCCGGCTTGTTCTCCGCATCATAAGGCACCGCGACAAGGGTGTTTGCACCTGCCTTAGGCGTCCAGGTCTGGGTCGTGTCGGTGAAAGTCCGCACATTTTCGGCCGTTCCGAGACATATCTGCCTGTAAACCTCATCGACTTTCGCGGAATCCGAGGAGATGTCCCCGCTCACGACGAGAGCCCTGCAGCTTGCAGTGTATTCGTTGAAATCGAAGGAGAAACGCCCGTCGCCCTTATAGACGGCAGAATTGATGACCGGGTCGTAGTCGTGGTCTCCGGAGAACACTATCTTCTCCTCGCCATAGGCGAAATAGCCCCCGTCAGGAATGTAGTAGATCAGCGTCAGAGTGAAAGTCCTGTCGCCGTCCCAGGTGCAGGGATAGTTTGAATAGACATCCGTCCCGAGATACTGGGAGAGGTCGGAAACATAGACATATGAGTTGCTGCTTTCATAGTAATAGCCCATAGACTGCCCCGGAACGACGACGGTCTTTTTCTTCCAGTCAACCTTGAAGAGGAAATGGGTGCCGTTCGCCCAGTCGGCAAGCCGGAAGATGTTGTCCGTCCCTGTCGCAACCTCGACGGGGATGCCGCTCTGCCAGCCGTCGTAGAACTGCGTGAAATAGTAGGTGGCCGTCTGCTGCACCTCTTCCCCGCTCTCCGTCGTGCGCATATAAGGCTCCCATTCGAGAGTGAAGGACGCACTCAGGCTGAGAAAGTCGCTGTACTTCCCGATGTAGGCCGAATCGTCACCGAGCTCGGCGTCACGGCCAACAATTGCAAGGGAAGCCTCAACGGAAGACCCGAGCACCACATCCGACATATTCACTTTGACCGGGATGTCCACGGTGTACTGTCCGTCCGGAATGACCACAGTGTCCTTGAGCGAGAACAGATCTGCGTTGCGCCCGCTCTTCTGAAGCAGGACGCGGTAGGTTCCCCTGTTGCCGTGCCTTGCGAGAGTCACGGCTATGGTTCCCTCTTCAGTTCCCTGCGCAAACTCCTTGGTCATACTGGTCTGCACGAAGTGGATTTCCTTGTCGTCGTCGGCGTTTGATGACGCAATCACCCCCAGCTGCTCCTTGGAGCAGGAAAGTGACGCGAGGGCCGCGAAAGCTGAAAGCAATATGATTCTAAGATTCCGTTTCATATGGGATATTTTGAGAATATTCCGGGAATATTCGTATATAACTCTGTTACAGAGGATTCTGGTCTTCCTCGTTGATGTTTGGGTTGTTGTTGATTTCGTCCTGCGGGATGGTCATCACCCACTCGTAATTCTCAGGATCGGTGAGCACGACCCCGTTGCCTGCCATAGTGGTCAGACACTCGTCAGAGAATCCGTCGGAAGCCTTGCGGTCGATTCCCTGCCCGAGACGGCGCACATCAGTAAGCCGTCCGAACTCGCCCCAGAGCTCGATTCTCTTCTGGACAAGAATCTCCTCAAGCAGGGAGCCTGTCCAGGAGTTGGTGGTCGAGCCGAGCAGCAGGCCGGACTTGGACGAAGCGTCGTAGCCAGCGGAACGCTTCTGCATCACAGCGTTGAGATAGCCCGCGGCCTTGTCCGGATTGCCCAGGCGCAGGGCGGCCTCAGCGGCGTCGAAATAGATTTCCTCCACCCTCATATAGATGTAATCACCGAGCCAGGCGGCCACATTCGAGAAATGGAACTTGTCGGAAACATACGGAGCGTCCTCGTCGTCCGGATTCCACCAGCGCCGGCGGATGTCGTTGCTTCTCATCTGCTTGTAAAGCGTAGAGCTGATGAGCTTCGGGGCGGACTGGGCATAGGCGCCGTCGGTGTTGTCCATATGGGTGAAGAAACCGGCATAGCCCCCGGCCTGCTCGGTGTTCTCGATTCCTGCGCCCCACATCACATTCTCCGCGGAGATGGAGTTCATTCCGCCCATAAGTTCGGATTCACCGCCTATCGTATACTCCTTTGATTCAATTACGCGCTCCGCCGCTTTCAGAGCCGTCTCCCAGTCTCCCTCGGCAAGGGCGACCCGGGTCCTGATTCCCAGAGCCACATTAAGGGTTATGTGGGATTTGTTCCCCTTGAGCGCGGAACCGTCGCCCTTGTCGAGCAGTTCGACGGCCTTGTCGAGGTCGGAGTCAATCCGGGCGAACACGGTTTCGAGCTTTTCCCGCGGCCCTCCGACAAAGTCCTTGTAGGTTGGCGCGGTGTAGATCGGAACTCCCGGATCCTGCCAGCGGTACTTGTCCTGAAGAGCGCTGTACGGCGGGCGGGCGAACCAGTTGGCGAGATTGAAGTAGGCCAGGGCCCTTATCGCGTAGGCGCTGCCGAGCACATAAGCCTTGTCCGTCTCGCTGCCCTGCATAGTCTCCGAGGCCGACAGCACATAATTCACATTGGAAATCCAGGTGTAGTTGGCGTTCCACACGTCGTAGGAACGGAAAGAGTCGGAAGTGTAGTAGGCCTTGGTGTTGTAGCAGTGGTCATACCAGAACCATCCGTTACCCTGACCCTGCATAATGAAATCGTCGCCCATAGCCTCAAGCGCGATGTTGTATGCCGCAATTCCGAAACACTGGTGGGTGTTCCCTCCGGTTGACCATCCGGCAGTCCACATCGTGCTGTAGATTCCGTCTATGATGGAGACGGCTGTGGAGGCGTTCTTGAGCAGGTCGTTGCCGGAGCCCGAGTCCGTAGGCTCGAATTCGAGGTTGCAGGACGCGGCGCATACTGCCGCGGACAATATTATTATAAACTTGTTCTTCTTCATTTCAATGCCTCCTAAAAGTTTATGTCAAGACCGAGAGCGAACACCTTTGAAGGGGAGTAGGTATATGACACCGTCCCCGCGAAGTTGTACTGCGGATCCATTCCGTCGAGGTGGCTGAACAGCGCGATGTTGTCTGCGGTGAAGAAAACCCTGAATGATTTGATCTTCGCCCTCTGCGTCACTGAGTTCGGTATTGTGTAGCCGAGAGTTATGTTCTTTATCGCGAAGTAGGACGCGTCAATCAGGGACTCGCCCACCGTGCAGTAGCTTCCTCCGATTTCGACCATAGGGACATCCGTTATGTCGCCCGGCTGCCTCCATCTGCGCAGTTTGTTGCGGTGCCAGTTGTTCCCGGCATAGGTGACGTTCATCGCCCCCTCGTAGAGAGAGTCGAGAATTTTGCCGCCCACCGAGTACGTGGTCAGGAACGACAAATCGAAGTTCTTGAATATCACGAAGTTCGACGCGAAGCTTCCGGAGAACAGAGCCTGGCGGCTGCCGTAGTAGTACTTGCTCAGGGAGGCGAGGCCCACATTGTCGGTCACATATTCGTCACACTTCTCGGTGGTGGTGGCGCCGCTTTCATCCACGGCATAGCGGTAGTGGGCCCAGTAGAGCTGCTTTCCCGTTTCCGGAGAAACACCGGCGGACTTCGACATATAGAAGGTATATATCGGTTTGCCGACCTCTATCACCATATTCCCGTAATTGATGACATCCTGTGAGGCGGTGAGCGCGGTGACCCTGTTCCTGTTGAGCGAAACCATCGCGGTCGCGTCCCAGTGGAAATTCTCCCTTTCAAGGATGACTCCCCTGAACGATGCCTCGAAACCGTTGTTCACCATCGAGCCGACATTGTCGTCGTAGCCGGAGAAACCGGAGGAGATGGCAAGCGGATTGTTCAGAAGCATATCCCGGGTGTTCCTGTTGTAGTACTCTATGGTCGTTGTCAGGCGGCCTCCGAAAAGGCTCGCCTCGATGCCGGTGTTCAGGTTCCCGTTCTTCTCCCAGGTCACGAGACGGTTCTCGATCGAGGTCGCGGTGGCTCCCGGACGGGTGCCGTTCGGCCAGCCGTAGCTGAAGAGTCCCTGCCAGGCGTAGTAGGAGCCGAGGTTGTCATTGCCCTGCACCCCGTAGGAGATTTTCGCCGTGAGATTGTTCAGCCACGACGAAGTGCCCGCCATAAAGTCTTCGTTGGTAACCCTCCACGAAGCGCCCACGGACCAGAAATTGCCCCAGCGGTTGTCCCTGTAGAAGCGGGACGATCCGTCGGTACGCCAGGAAGCGTCGAAATAGTATTTGTCGGCATATCCGTAGTTCACGCGTGCGAGGACGGACTCGATGGCATAGTCGAGGGAATAGGAGGTGTTGGAGATGGTCGTCACGGCGGAACCCAGTTCGTCGATGCCGGCTACGATTCCGCTCTTTGCCGCAGCTGCGTAGTTGTAGCTGTAGCGGTAGTACTCGTGACCGGCGAGGACATCAACCGAGTGGTCGCCGAACTCCTTTTTCCAGGTGAGCAGTTCGTTCAGGGTGTAGCTGAGCGTCCTCGTGTTGATTTTGGAGACGGAACCGCCCTGATTCTTCGCGTTTCCGTGGTATTTGTCGTTCACGCCGGTCTTGCCATAGTCGGTGAAGTCGAGCCCGAAGTTCACGGTGAGGTTCAGTCCGTAGAGCGGGGACTCCTTGCGGGTCGTTCCGAATTTCGCGAAAGACCTTGCGGACACGGAGTTGCGCTTGTAGTACGCCTTGTTGTTGTAGAGCTCGGCCCTGGAGTTGAAGCCCTGGGCCGTGACACGGTTGGCGTAGCCGTTGTCATCGGCGGAACCGTACTCATACTGAAGATTCCCGTCCCCGTCAAGAACGTTGTTTCCGTCCATATCCTTGAGATACACCGGATAGACCGGAGCCATAAACTGCGCCGTGTACCATACGTTCGAGGTGGAAGACCCGCTCGCGTCCTGAAAATCCGACACTGAATGCGCAAGGTTGGCGCTCATTCCCAGCTTGAACCATTCGGTTGCCTGCACGTCGCCGCTTATCCTGCCGGTAAAGCGGTCGAAGTCGGTGTTCTGCAGAGTGCCGTTCTCCTTGTAATAGCCCAGGGAGTAGAGGTAGCTCGTCTTCTCTGTGCCGCCGCTCACCGAAAGGATGTGCTCAGTGCGGAAAGCCTTGTTGTTGCTGATTTCGTCCATCCAGTTCTCGTTCCACGCGGCCTTCGCGTCAGATTTGACCTTTCCGGTGGACTGGTCTATGAGCTTGTCCCAAGTGTAGTTCTTGTAAGGATTGTAGTACTCCGGATTCTTGAGTCCTCCGATTGTCTCGGCAAGATGCGACGACGCGTAGGCGGAAGCGCTCTCGTGGTCCATTGCCCCGCTGTCCGCATAGCGCACGGAGTTGTAGAGGGATTCCCAGGTCAGTTCCACATATTCGTCCATCCCCACGAGGTCGTAGCGCGGAAGTGCGCGGGACGCGATGCCGAAATTGCCTTTATAGCTGATGTTAACCCTGTCCGCACTGCCTTTTTTCGTGGTTATGACTATGACTCCGTTCGCTCCCCTCGCTCCATAAAGAGCTCCGGCGGACGCGTCCTTGAGGACGGTCATAGTCTCGATGTCGGCCGGGTTTATGGAACTTATCGCTCCGTCATAAGGCACTCCGTCCACCACATAAAGCGGTGTGGACGAAGCATTTACGGAACCGACACCACGCACCATTATGGAAGCGCCCTCGCCCGGCTGTCCGCCGCCCGAGGTGACCTGCACTCCGGCTACCGTTCCCTCGAAGGATTTGGTGAGGTTGCCGACCGGACGCTTGCCGAGTTCTTCTCCCTTCACGACGCTCGCCGAACCGGTGAACGATTCCTTCTTGGCGGTTCCGTAGGCCACCACAATCACGTCGTCAAGCACGACCGACTCGTCCTGCAGGACAAAGTCCACGACCGTGCGCCCGTCCACGCTCTGTTCGCTTTCCGCATAACCGAGGTTCGTCGCGGTCAGAACAGCATCGGCCGGAACTCCGGAAAGCGTGTAATTTCCGTCAAAATCGGTGACTGTCCCGTTTGTCGTCCCCTTGACGAACACGCCGGCGCTGATGACCGGCATCCCGTCCTTGTCGACAACCCGTCCGCTGACGCTGATTTTCTGCTGCGCCGAGGCGAGTGCCGCCGAAAGGAGCACAAACGCGATGCTCAGGAATATCTGTTTGATTTTCATCTTATTACTCTCGTTTAGTAAGCATTAAAACCTGCCGTCCTCAATGGGGACAAAACTTTCAACAACCGCAGTCGGGCCGAACTCGATCTTAGCTTTCGGCGCTCCGGTGCCGGCCCTGGCCGACTTCGTCGCCGAAGAAACCGCCGAGGCCACCGAGGCCGCCGATGTCGCCGAGGCCGCCGATGTCGCAGATGTCCCGGTCGCCGCCGCAGTCCTGGCAAGGCCGAAACGCGTCACCGCATCGCCGTTGATCTCGGTGAAAGTGGCAAGAAGCGCATAGGACGTGTCTGCCGCAAGCGGAGAACCTTCCGTTCCGAAACTCAGGGAAATCTTCCCCGTGAGATTCAGAAGGTCGAGCTCGGCCTGAGTGAAATCAATGCCCCTTGACTCGACAATCTCCGCCGCGCGGTCAACCGTGACTCCGCTGAGTTCGTCCTGGCGGCAGAAAAGGTAACGCAGGTTCGCAATCTGCAGCGCGACAGGCTCGCTGTCATCCGTCCGCACCATGAAAGTACCTGTGAGTGAGGACGATGCAGGATTGGCCTCATTAGTGCCGAGCTGCACGCCGGCCCAGTCGTAATAGGTGGAGGAAGCCTTCGTCGGCAGCGAACTGACGACAAAGGTGGTGTCGTTGTCAGCATTCACCGCAAGCGTTCCGAGCGTGTAGGATGTGGCGGAAGACAGGGATGAAAATCTCGTGGTGAAACCCTTCTCGGAATTCACGCTCTTGATCACATTCTCCCCATACTTGCTTCCCTTGATTTTTACATATTCACGGAAAAGATCCGCGGACGAATCGAAATAGGTTCTGAACGAACGGGTGGATGTGAGCATCGCGACGATATCTGTAACTTCAGTCCCTCTCCATCTCAGCCACATACAGTTGGAGGCGTTGTACGCTCCGAACTCGGAATGGAAAAGCGACTGCGAGAACCACGGCTTCCCGACAGTGTCCGGGAAAGGAGCCGCATCATCGGCAAGCGTCTTTGTCTCAAGCTTATAGAGCGGAGTGGTCGCCTGCCCGTCGGTGTTTACGCCGAATGCCACCACGCAATAGGACATCTCCGGAAGGAGCGGTGTCTCTGTGTAGCTTGCAGTCCCGCAACCGGCATACTGGGTTATGTATGTGCTGACATCCATTCCGGCATTGTCAATCGCCTTGAGAAGGGCCGCAAGATAAAAATCGCGTATCTCATTGTCGGACTTGACTCTGAAGTAGGTCGCCGGAACCGCGAAATGCAGATAGCGGAAATCAGCCACAGCATAGACATTGTACAGCGAATAATCCGGCCCTGTTTCCACGAGAGCCATTATTATCGAAGGGATATCCTCGTCCGCAGGGCGCGTAGTGAAGAGAAGTCCGGCCTCCGCAGATTCTTTAAGATTTTTGTCGTCAGACAGAGCCTTTATTTTGAAGGTATATGAAGTCGAAGCCTCCAACCCACTGATTTCCACAGAAGTATCTGAAGTCTTCCCACTGAATTCGCCCACTGAATACTGATAGGAATCAGCCCCATAGACAGATTTCCACTTGATTATGGTCTTCGACATATAGGATGACACGAGCTCGGGCTCCGGAGCGTCAAGCGTTCCGGTTTCGTCCGTGGTGACGCGGATTGTGACAAGTTCCGATTCGCTGTATGCGCCATTGTTTCCCGGAACGGCCTTCACCGTGAAAACATAACTGACGGAAGGCTCAAGACCGGAGAAAACCAGACTTGTGTTCCTTGTCGTCTGCTGCTCCCCGGCATTGAAGGTGTAGGCATATCCGCCGGCATCGGTCACCGCATCCCAGGATACGGTAAAACCGGTCCGCCCGATCTCCGTCACAGACACCTTCGGAGCAGGAAGCTGTCCGGTCTGTTCCTGAAGTTCATTTTCCTTCGCGCAGGAGCTTACTGCCGCGACAATCACTGCCGCAACAATCACTGCCGCGGGTAAATATCCTTTTATATTTTTCATTTGCTGACAGTAATTTCTATTTCTTTGTAGAGGAAGCCGCCGTTGGAGACGGTCACAACGGTCTTGCCTGGAGCGAGTCCCCTGATTTCGAGAATTTCCCCGTTCAGAGAAACCTCTGCGACGGAAGTGTCGGAAACGCTGAACGAAACCGCCTGAAGATCAGGGAAATATGCCGCAAGGTCTATGCTTACGGTCTCCCCGGCCGCAACCGTCCGCCCCGGGATGTCACCGAGGAAATCCATATAGCGGAGGAGGGCGTAGGTGTCGAGTTTCCCGACTCCCATCTTCCCCTCATATGCGGAAGTGAGAGAACCGCCGAAAGGAGATGCCGAGCTCAGGAGCGCCGCCCTGAGTTTTTCAGGAGTGAGCCCCTTGTGTTTATCCGCGCCCCAGTAGTAGGAAACGGCAAGCGCACAGGCTCCGCTCACGTGCGGGCAGGCCATGGAAGTGCCCTGCATATAGCCGTAGTCCGAAGTCCCGCCTTCTCCGACTTTGGTGCTGTAGATTCCGCCGTACCGGCTGTCCACGTAGGTGTCTCCGCCCGGAGCTGAAATGTCGACCCAAGTGCCGTAGTTGGTGTAGATTGCCGCATCACCGGCATAGGAATGCGCCGCAACGCTCACAACGTTCCCGTCAGCGGCAGGATAGGAGTCGTAGCTGACGGCCTCATTGCCTGCGGCGAAGATTATTATGCCGCCTTTCATCGGACCGCTCTGGTTGCCGTTTTCGTCAACGCCGGCATATTTGATGAAATAGTCCATCGCACGCCTCAGCGCTCCGAAGGTACTGCGGGTCCAGGTGTTCCAGCTGAGTTTCTGGTTGTAGCCCCAGCTGTTCTGACAGATGACCGCTCCGTTGTCCGCGGCGTACTTCATCGCCCTCACCGTTCCTCCGATTCCGGCTCCCGAACTGCCGCTGTCGCTGCTTCCGAGGCTCTGGAGTGACATAATCTTCACTCCGTCACCGTTCCCTGAACCGCCAGCGATGCCGTTCACGCCGATGCCGTTGTTGTTCACCGCCGCAATCGTCCCGGCCACGTGCGTGCCGTGTGAGAGTTCCGCCGATGTGGTGATGGTTCCGCTGTTGTCTATGAAATTGAAACCGTGGACGTCGTCTATGTAGCCGTTCCCGTCATCGTCGATGCCGTTCCCCGGGATTTCGCCGCCGTTGACCCACATATTCGCGGCAAGATCCTCGTGGTCGAATTTGACTCCCTGGTCTATCACCGCCACAATCACGTCCGGGTCGCCCGTGGAGAGATTCCACGCTGCCCAGACATCGGCATCAGCCCCGGCCTGGCTCGAATTGCCGAAGACAGAACCGGTGTTGTTGTAATGCCACTGCCTCTGCTGCGTCTCGGCGCTCTCGTTGAACGGGAAGGAAGCCCTGCGGGAGACTGACGAAAGAGACGCTCCGGCGAAAGTTTCCGGTGCAGCCGAATATGATTCCGCCGAATATGATTCCGGGAAATATGATTCCGGGGAATAAGGCACTGCGGGGCACGGCGCCTGGGCGTCCGCCAGCGTCGGGGCAACGGAATACTCGATGCACTCCACCGATCCGCACTTTCTGAGCTGCCGCACCACCTCCGACGAGGCAATCTTCCGGTCGAAGCTTGCGATATACCAGAGGTCAAGCCCCTCGGCACGGGTTCTCTCCTCGAATTTTCCGCATTCCGGGAAAAGTCTTTCGAGGGAGAAGCGCCCGTTCTGGGCAAGAAGTTCCGAAATTTCATTTGTCCCGGCTTTCGCATCTTCTGCGGAACCGGCCGATTTCGTGGACGACGGCCTTATCTTGATGAGCAGTTCTCCGTTCACTATGTTCCCGAAGCCCTCATTGATGACAATCGCTCCGTTTCCGGATGCCGTCCCGTCTTCCTCCGCGCTCTCCTTGGTGCAGGAT
>CAVEHG010000006.1:0-21792 GCA_963615405.1 bacterium
GATTTACCCCACCCAATACGGGTACCCCGCGAACACCCGACGAATTAGGGTATATGCGAAACATAAGTTAAGTATGATAAATTTAAAACTTACGACACCTGTTGAATTCCCGGAAAGCAAAGTGGCCGTTTCCTGCGGTGACAGGATAATGAGCCTGGGAAGCTGTTTTGCGGACAGCATCGGAAGGAAACTGTTTGAAAGGGGCTTTGACATATGCCTGAACCCGTTCGGGACACTCTACAACCCCGTTTCTATCGCTGACAGCATTGCAAGGCTGGACAGCGGAGAGCACTTCACCGGGAGTGACTGCGTGCAGATGGGCAGCGGAAGCGGAAAATGGTGCTCTTTTCATCACAACACGCTTGCAGCGAAGGAGACTCCCGAAGAGTTTCTTGCTGCGGCCAACGAATCCCTCGACAGGGCATCCGAGTTCTGGAAGAGCTGCAACAAAGTTCTGGTAACCTTCGGAACCAGCTGGTGCTACCGGTACGTCGGGGGGCCGGAGCCTTTTCCCGCAGATCCGGAAACCCGGGAAAACTGCCCCTGGGACGCGAATAACGGAATCATCGTAGCCAATTGCCTGAAACGGGACGCGAAGGAATTCAGACGGGAATTTCTTCCTGAGGAACAGACTGCGGAAATCGTCCGGAGGATTGTTCTGGAACATCCTGACAAAGAGTTCATCTTCACCGTCAGCCCGATCCGCCACTTCAAGGACGGGGCGCACGGAAATCAGCTGAGCAAGGCGAATCTGCTTCTGGGGATTGACAGGGCGCTGAATGTCACAGGCGAAACTGCTCCCTCCAAAACTGACTTAACGACTGATTCAGAGAAAAAAGCACATCCCCGCTGCGACTATTTCCCGGCCTACGAGATTATGCTTGATGAACTCCGGGACTACCGCTTCTACGCCGAGGATATGATTCACCCTTCGGAACAGGCAGTGAACTATATTTTCGAGAGATTCATTGGCTGGGCGCTGCCGGAGGCGGAAGAGGAGGAGTTCAGGAGTAGAGAAAAAGCATACCGCCAATCCTGCCACAGATGCTGAATAAAAAGCGGTCTACTGTTTGCCGCCGGAATCGCGCCACTGCTTCGGGGAGCAGCCGACAATTTTCTGGAACTGGCGGTGGAAATTTGAGCGGTCGCTGAAACCGCAGCGCTCGCCTATCGCGTTGATTGAGATGTTTTTGTTGGCAAGAAGCATTGCCTTCGCATCATTGATGCGCAACTCAGTGCGCCAGGTCCGGAAATCCTGTCCCCTCTCCGCAAAATAGGTCTGGAGCAGTTCCTTAGTCGTATGCAGTTCATCGGCAATCTCGTCGCGCGTCTTGTCCGACTCCCTGTACTTTCCTGCCTCAATCCACTGTTCTATCGACAGATCCAGCTTCTGAAAATCTCTGACTGTATAAACCGGTTCTGTTCCTCCCGCTGTGACAGTCCGGTTTTTCGCGCGGGCATTCCCGCGGCGCCGCAGCACCGGAGTCCTCCCCTCTCCGGACAGGGCTTTGTAGGCGAATGCGTCAAGCAGAAGCTTGTGGGAGCCGAGGAAAGATATGAAATTGGTGGAGAAATAGAGGATGAACAGAGCATAGAAAAGGACATAGACCTTCATCATACCGCGCGGAAGAAGCATATAGACCAGCACAAACATCTGCGTGAGCATCATAATGATGTAACAGAAGCGTATCCACTTTATTTTGTGTTCCTCGTCCTCGTCATAGTATATCTCCAGATTGTGCAGCGCACGCTTGTAACTGTTGTTGAAGGCGATTATGTGCGTTATGCACTGGGCGAGGAAAAGGACGATGCTGCTGGTGTATGCCGTGACGCGCACCCATTTCACAGGATAGTCGTAATAGTGGACGAGTGCCACGGACCATATCGCCACAACCATAATGTTCAGCCAGTATTTGTCGTTTCCCGAAGGGGACGGGCTCATCAGATTGAGCAGCGAAAAGGAGAGAATCACCGACGAGAGCGCCGTCACGACAAACATCATCATCGCAGGATAGAAGTCGTTCCATTCATAGTCGATGCGCAGCATCGTATATATGAATATGGCTCCGGCAAGCGCGAAACTTGCTGCGATCGTGTTCTTCGTGTATCCGAGCCGGCGTGCATAGGGCGACGACGGAACCTTTATGAAAAACAGCAGCAGCGCAAGCGTAATCGCCACGACCGCCGTGATGAAAAAGGAGGTCTGAATATCCATGTGTAAATACGTGCAAATCCGGTTTGCCAAATAAATTGCAAATCCGATGTAATGTGCAAATCCGACCCGATCGGGCAAACTTTGCGCCAGTTCCGGGCATATCCGCGCAAAATTAAGGAAAATTCGCTACTTTTGCAATCTTAAAGCGTGGAAGGCGGTCATTTGCCCGCCAACCGGAGAGATTACTTTACTCGGGTTTCGCGTGCGGAACCTAAATTACTTCAGTAAACTATATGTTCGAAAATTTGTCAGACAAGCTTGAGAGGTCGTTCAAGATTCTCAAGGGTGAGGGAAAGATTACCGAGATCAACATAGCGGAGGCGCTCAAGGAAATCAGACGGGCGCTGCTCGACGCGGACGTAAGCTACAAGACGGCGAAGGAGTTCTGCGACAATGTCAAGACGAAGGCGATAGGCCAGAACGTGCTCACTGCGGTGAAACCGCAGCAGATGATCGTGAAGATTGTCCGTGACGAGCTCGCAGCCCTGATGGGAAGCGAAAGCAGCGACATCAATGTCAAGGGGTCTCCGGCGGTGGTTCTCGTGGCCGGTCTGAACGGTTCCGGAAAGACCACCTTCTGCGGGAAGCTGGCGCTCAACATCAGGAGCAAGAGAGGGATGAAGGTTATGCTCGCTGCCTGCGACACCTTCCGCCCTGCGGCGATCAACCAGTTGAAGGTGCTCGGGGAGCAGGTCGGAGTGCCGGTCTATTCCGAAGACGGGGTTCAGGATCCGGTTGCGATCGCGAAGAACGCGATTGCCAAGGCTAAGAGCGAAGGAATTTCCGCGGTGATTGTCGATACCGCCGGCCGCCTTGCCGTGGACGAGGAGCTGATGAACGAGATTTCCGCGCTGCACGCCGCCATAAAGCCGACAGAAACCCTTTTTGTTGTCGATTCGATGACAGGTCAGGACGCTGTCGCGACTGCAAAGGCGTTCAACGACAGGCTTGACTTCGACGGAGTGGTGCTCACCAAACTCGACGGCGACACACGTGGCGGTGCGGCCCTTTCCATCCGCACGGTTGTCGGCAAGCCGATAAAGTTCGTCAGCACTGGAGAGAAGATGGAGGCTCTCGACCAGTTCCACCCGGAGAGGGTCGCAGACCGAATCCTCGGAATGGGTGACGTGGTTTCCCTCGTGGAAAAGGCTCAGGAGCAGTTCGACGAGCAGCAGGCGCGCGAACTAAAGAAGAAGCTCGCCAAAGATCAGTTCACCCTTCAGGACTTCTACAACCAGATTCAGCAGATAAAGAAGATGGGCAACATCAAGGACCTCGCAGGAATGCTTCCGGGAATGGACAAGGCTCTCAAGGATGTTGACATCGACAACAAAACGGCGTTCAAGACGACCGAGGCGATCATACTTTCGATGACCCCGTATGAGCGGGAGCACCCGGAGTGCATCAACGGAAGCCGCAAGAAGCGCATCTCCGACGGCAGCGGCACATCCCTGCAGGAAGTCAACAAACTCCTCAAACAGTTCGAGGGCACCCGCAAGATGATGAAGATGGCGATGGGAGCCGGCGGAAAGATGAATATGATGCGGAATATGATGAAGCATCACAGGTAGGATGTTTGACGAAAGTGAATACGACGCGCTGATCGAGCGCATTTTCAACAGGTTTCCCTCCTATCAGGTCGTCGGCGGGAAAGCATATCACCCCGGACTCGACAATATGGCGGAGTTCGACTCGCGTCTGGGACATCCTCACAGAAGTTACAGGACAATACACGTCGCAGGTACCAACGGAAAGGGTTCCGTGAGCAATATGCTTGCGGCGGCTCTCTCTGAAATGGGCTACCGCACGGGGCTCTACACCTCTCCGCACCTGCTGGACTTCCGCGAGCGCGCCCGGATTGTAGGGCAGGGACTTATTCCCCGGCAGGAAGTCCTTTCATTCTGCAGGGAATGGTGGCCGGTGTTCGACGAACTGAACCTCTCATTCTTCGAGATCACCACAGCGCTGGCCTTCAATTGGTTCGAGAAGGAAAAGGTCGATTTCGCAGTAATCGAGACGGGACTCGGAGGGCGGCTGGACAGCACAAACATAATCTCTCCCCTCCTGAGCGTAATCACCAACATCGGACTGGACCATTGCAACATACTCGGGGACACTCTCGCCAGGATAGCAGCGGAGAAGGCGGGCATCATAAAGCCCGGGACACCGGCCGTGATCGGAGAATCCTCCCCGGAAACCGACTTCGTCTTCACTGCAAAAGCGGCGGAAACCGGTTCACAGATCTTCTTCGCTGACAGAGACTTCGGTTTTTCCAGAAGCCGTCTCGCCGATCTTCTCGGCTCCCTTGACCTGCACGGCTGCTACCAGGAGAAGAACCTCACGACCGCCCTTGCGGCTCTGACAATCCTGCACAGGCTCGGAATAACCCCGAAATCGGCTGAATCCCATATGGTTCTGAACGCGCTCAGCCACACCGCCGCACTCACAGGCTTCCGGGGGCGCTGGGAAAAAATCAGTGACTCCCCTCTTACAATCGCCGACATCGGACACAATGCCCACGGTCTCAAATACAACTTCTCGCAGCTGGAAAGAATGGTCGAAGAGGAAGGCTACAGCCTGATTATGGTCTATGGAAGCGTCTCGGACAAAGATTACAGGAGCGTGATAAGGATGATTCCCCGCTGCACAAAAGTGATTTTCACCAATGCTTCAGGCTCACGGGCATTGCCCGCAGACAAGGCCAGGGCAGCTTACGACGGAGAGGCGGAAGTCTGCAGCACGGTCGCCGAAGCTGTGGACTTGGCGCGAAACTTGTCCGAGACCTGCATAAAACCGCTGATTTACATCGGCGGGAGCACCTATGTGGTTGCGGAAGCGATGGCACATATCAGATAAATTCAAGTTTTGCATACGTGGAACCAAAAATTTTGCGTAAAACCCAAATTTTGGAAAAATGAAAAAGATTGTGATGGCGACTGTGTTCTGCTTTCTTTTCTTCGGGATCGGGGCGTCCTGCGCCGGAAACAGGACTGCGGTCGACAAACTCTGGAAAGAATACGACAAGGCTGTCGAGGATGATCTGCCGCAGAAAGCGTCCGGGATTCTTGTGAAAATCAAGGACAAAGCCCGTGCGTACAAGTTCAGTTATGACTTCTACCGCGCCGCCGTGCAATACGTCCAGACAAATGCCGGGCGCGACTGGAAGACCCGGGAAAGGCTCACGGAAGAGATGAACGCGGAGTTCCGCTCCTACGGCGACCCGGTGATCCTGTATGTCTCCGGGGTGGACTTCAACCGCAGCGATGCGTCAGGGTGCGCCGATTTTCTCGAAAAATGGGAGCGGAAACTCAGAAACGGGCACAATTCAGACTTCTGGGCAAAAGCGCCTGTCGGCTATAAGGACGAAGCTCTCCTGTCCCATATCCACAACGACTGGGAATATGTCCTGCTCTCTATGGCATTCAACCGGAAACTGATGAATTCCCGGGGATATGAAAGGATCGCCGATGCCCTGAAATCTGAATATACGGATACATATCCCGTTGTCGCACTCCACGAACTTTTTTGTATTACTTCATGCGACATAAAGTCTTACGAAGAATATGCGAAGAAATATGAAGGCAAGGCCTCAGCGACTCTGGCGAAACTGAACTCCCTGTCCCTGAAATTCCGCGAACTCGGGGAGAACAAGGCCGGAGAGGAGGAATACCGTTCACTCAGGAAATATTGCGAAGCCCTGGTTGCCGAAAAGAAGGGATTCTCCGGAGAGGAAAGCCTGATTCTCAAGGATGAGGACGCGGCGGAGAATATGATTGAGGAACTCGATTCAAAAAGTCTGGAAGCTTCGGTTCGCGGAAACGAAATTGAACTGAGACTGAGAAATCTGACGGATGTGAAGATTTCGGTCTATGCGGGAGAGAATCTCAACTCCGACAAACTGACACGCAAGGATATGCCCGTGTGGAAGACAATCCTTGAAAATGAGGCCGGAAGTTACTATGTGAACGACACACTGAAAGCCAAACTCCCGGAACTGTCTGACGGAGAGTACCTTGCAGTATTCGAATCGGGCAAGATCCGACAGGAGTGCAGCCTTTTGCGGCATTCTCTCGCCCTGTCCGCCCACAAATCCGCCGACGGATGGCTGCTCTATGCCGCGGACAGGATTTCCGGAAAACCCGCAGGCGAGGTTGAACTTGCTGTCGGAAGCCGGAGCGGAAAGGAACTGCTGCGCAAAAATGTTTCCTTCAACGGGGCTGTGCTTATGGATACCGAGGTTCAGACGGCGCTGAAAGGTGTCGGCGGACGGTGTTGGATTCAGTGCAGTTTCACCGACGGGAAGGGATTCGCACGCAGCTCGGAGAAACTCGATCTCTACACGGCGGAAGACAACGCTCCGCAATCAGGGATTGACTGTCAGGCACAGGTTCTGACCGACAGATCCGCCTACCGCCCCGGAGAGAAGATGTATTTCAAGGCGATACTTTACAAAGACTACCGCACCGGAAAGATGGAGACCGTCCCTGAGGGAGAGCCGGTGAATGTGAGACTCGCCGACGCCGAAAACAGCGATGTGGAGAGCATAGAGCTAAAAACGAATGAATATGGTTCCGTCGCCGGAGAATTCGTCATCCCGTCCGGACGGCGCAACGGGGAATGGAGAGTCATCGTGTCCGCAGGTGGTCACGCGGTGAATGCGAAATGGTTCACCGTGGATGAATTCAAACTCCCGGAATTTTCGGCATCGTTCGTTCAGGACGGAGTGAAATATTTCCCGGGGGACACTGTTCCGGTCAGGGGAAGAGTGTTCAGCTATGCAGGCAACAGCCTGTCTGACGCGAAGTTGGAATACAGTATTTCAGACTGGAACGGAGTTGTCGCGAAGGGAACGCCTGAACTTGACGAAGACGGGAATTTCACGGTTCAGGTGGCAACCGAAGCCGGTCGGAACAGTTATTTCACCCTCACACTGACCGTGACTGACGGAGCCGGACAGACGCTTGAATTCAGCAAATGGCTCAGGGTCGGGACCCAATTCGGAATAAAAGCGGAATTGGACGGTGCCGCGGAAGGCAGTTTCATCGAAGCCGGAAAAGAGGACGGAGGTAATTTCGGCTGGTATCGCCACAGCGCGGGCAAACGCAGCGGCATAATGAAGGGGAACAGCGCCAGGTTCTCCGTCAGTCTCGAAGACTTTGACGGGGAACATCTCGACGGAGAAATCTCCTGGGTGCTCCGCAGCGGCTCCACTGTTCTTAAAAACGGAAACTGCACTTCGGGGAAGACTCTTGAAATAGATCTATCCTCACAGAAGGCAGGGCTCTATACCGTCGAGTTTTCAAAGACTTACGAATATGCGGCAGAAGGAGGGAAGAAGGAAGTCAGCGAAACGCTGGAATATGAACTGCTGAAGATCTGTGACAACGACACAGTTCTCGACGCCGACATTGAGAGCGCGTTCAAGGTCGTGGAAAACGCTGACGGAGACATCTCACTGCTTTTCGGAGCGGCACACGGCAAAGTCTGGGCGAATGTGATGCTTTTCTCCCTCGACTCACGCCTGCTGAAAAATGAAACCGTATACCTTGAAGGCGAGAGGGGGAAAAAAGGCTCGATGAAAAAAATCGGCTGGAAATATTACAGCGGTTGGTCGGACAAGGTTCTTCTTCGCGTTGAATATTTCAAAGACGGGAAACGCCGCTGTTTCGAGCACGAGTATCAGCGCAGCAGAGGGAATTTTGAACTTCCGCTTTCCGTCAGCACATTCACTGACAGCTGCCTGCCGGGCACAGAATACCGGGTGACGCTCCGCTCCGGAAGTTCGTCAGAAGTGCTCGCGACAGTGTTCGACAAGAGCACGGAGGACATAAGAAGCAATGCATGGCAGAACGTATTGCCGTCGTTGTCAAGCATTTACGTAGATTCGGACAGCAGCGCGGGCTGTGACTTCAACGCCAATGCCGGAGCTTGGGGGCGCACGATCAGACTTGCCGGAAGCAGAAACGCTCTGATGTCAAAATCGGTCTATGCGACGGCGCCCGCATCGGTGGATGAATATGCCGAAAGCGCAGTTGAAGACTCGGCTCCGCTCCAGATGTCGGAGGAGAGTGCCGTAGATGGCAACGAAAACGCTGACTCTCAGAAGGTAAGGAAAGAATTCCTGAGCACGCTCGCATTCGAGCCGTTCCTCCGCAGCGACGCTGACGGCAATGTGGAATTCCGATTCCGCACTTCGGACAAACTCTCGACCTACATACTTTCAGTCTTCGCCCACGACAAGGCGTTCCGCAATTCGGTTCTCCGCCGCGAGATTGTCGTGAGCCGTCCAGTGGCAATCACAGTTCACGAACCTTCGCTGCTCTACGGCGGCGACCGCTACATCTTCCGCCCGTCCGTCTCCAACAACAGCGGAAAGGCCGTCGAGGGGACTTTGACAGTTTATGTCTATGACGGGGCGGACAACACCAGGCCGGTTTCTGTACAGAACTGCCACCTTAAACTCGATGCCGGCAAGGCTGCAGGCAGAGATTTCGCAGTCACCGTACCGGAAGCGACTTCAATGGCATCGTACCGTGGCGGCAAGGCGCAGCTGAGCATTAAAGCAGTTTTCGATGCCGGGAAAACCGGAGGAAACGGATTCAGCGATGCAATGCTCGTGACGGTTCCGGTGATGGAGGGAAAACAGGTGCTCACCGAGTCTCATTCAGCCGTTCTTCGCGCAGGAATGGACCGGGAAGCTCTCATCCGCGACCTTGAAGGCAGCTTCGTGAACACGACACATTTCGGAGCGGTCACCCGCGAGACAAGAATTGCCGACATGATTGCAGAGGCTCTCGCGCAAAAGTCCGAACTCCAGTCAGATAATCTCCTGGATGTCAGCGAACTTCTCTATGTGAAGCTTGTCAGCGGAGGCGGAAAGCACGGAGTGCAGGACAGCGCAGAGAACGGAGGACAGAACAACGCAGAGAACGGAGGACAGAACAACGGTAATGATGCCGGGACAGCCGTCCTTGTGAAGAAGCTTCTGAAGTGCCGCTGCGAAGACGGCGGATTCGCGTGGTTCGCCGGGATGTCGTCATCTCCGGTACTCACTGCAGTTCTTCTCGAAAGGCTTGCCCTGCTCCGTGAGGAGGGCAAACTGCCGGAGGGGACAGACTGGGACGGCATTCTCGCCGGTGCCGCAGGATACACGGACAGGCAGATTTTCCTCGACCGCAGCGAAAGGCATTGGTTCGGAGGGATTTCCACGGAACAATATGTCTATGTCCGTTCATTCTTCCCGGAGATCGCCGTCAATGCGAAATCCATAAAATCCGAGGTCGGGGCGAAGCGTTTCAAGGAAGTCGTCAAACAGATCAAGTCCTGTCTTCAGCCGTCGGCAAAGGACGACGCCCTTAACGGACGGATCTTTGAAAAAGCACGTCGCAACACCGCAATTCTGAACCTTGTCGCTGCCGAATCCGACACCTTCGCATCCTCACTGGGACTGAAGTGCGGAAAGATGAAAAAGACGCTCGGACGAAATATCAAATCCCTGAAGGAATATGCCGTGGAGCACCCTTCCGGCGGATTCTACTTCCCGAATGCAGTGATGCCTGTGAGGGCTCTTCTCTCCTCCGAGGCCTATGCACACTCCATAATCTGCGATATGTTCAGCCGCTGGAGCCGCTTCTCCGTTATCAGTTCAGGAAAGAAGGACACGCGGGCGGAGGAAATCGCGGACGGGATACGGCTCTGGCTTATGATTCAGAAAGAAAGCCAGCAGTGGCAGTCGAACTTCGAGTTCACAAGCGTCATAAACTCAGTCAGCAAAGGATCTTCGGAACTTCTCGAGACTTCAGTCATCTCTCTTTCAAAGACTTACGAGAAGCCTTTTAAGGAAATCAAGGCCTCCGGAAACGGGTTCTCAATCAAACGTCAGTTCCTTGTAGAAGAGCTTGTCCCGAGCACGGTAAAGGGACAGGAAGGGACAATGGTTCCGCAGCTTCGCGAACTCCGCACCGGTGAAACCCTTTCAGTCGGGCAGAAAATCATCGTCCGCTGCAGCATCAGCAGCGACGAGAACCGCAGCCTCGTCCACATCCGCACGCCTTATAACGCCTGCCTCCGCCCGGTACGACAGCTTTCCGGAAACTTCGGCTATGCTCTCGAAAGATGGAGAATAAACGCCGCGACAGGCGGTGCGAAGGTCTGGTGGATAACTCCGCAGGGATACCGCGAGGTTCACGAGGCATCGCTCGACTACTGGTTCGATGTCTATCCGGAGCAGAACACGACAGTCGAAGATGAATTCAGAATCACTCAATCGGGAGTGTTCACAGCGCCCGTCTGCGAAATAGAGTCGCTCTACGCTCCTCACTACCGCGCCAATTCCGAGTTCTCCGGTTCACTCACGGTTAACGAAGACTAAAAAAAGGTTACAACGGAACATTGACGCCCATCTGGAGGGAATAGACCGCGTCATACCAGTTTGCAAGCGAGGTTATGAGGGCGTTGCCGCTGCGGGACTTCCAGGAATACGGAACCACGGAGAACCTCGGTTCGAGGAATATTCCGAAATGGCGGGATATGTTGAAGCGGAACTGGATGCCGCCGGTTATTCCCTGGCAGACGCGCCGGATGGTGTAACCGTCATCAGGCTTAATCATCAGACAGGCCTCCGGGCCGAACATCAGAGGCAGAGAGAACACTCCCCTTCCCCTTTTGTACCAGAACATCGGGTCGAACATAAGTTCACCGCGCACGCCTCCGTAGAAACAGCTCTTTTGAGTGCCGTTGGAGAATCCCTTCCATATGTCACGCCCGTAAAAGACTGACAGTCTGAAAGAAAGCGGTCCGGTCAGAATTCGCCCATAAGAAAAGGAGAAACATTCGCGGGCGGAAGGGAGGAAACCCACAGTCTCGCCGACAAGATCAGAAGCCTGGAACTGGGCTCCGCCGGAAAAAGAGACGAAAGCGTCACGGACAAACCATTCAGAAAAGGCTTCCTGTGCCGCGTCGGGGACGTAACGGTTGAAATGCGTCAGAAGACCGTAATTGAATGCGTAGCCTCCGTGGCAGTTCCTCGGAGAAGTGAGCGCGTCGAGCCCGTCATTGCCGAGCATCAGGGACGGCTGGAAGAAAAGTTCGAAATCACGCGAGATTCTGGCACGGAAATCCACCCCGAGATGAACCCGCCCTGCAAGGCTCCATTTCCCTGAAGAACGGAGAAGATCCAGTTCAACGCCCTCGACTGTGGAAACTGAGAAAAAGCGGTAGGGATTATAGCCGTAAAAATAGGAAGTCAGGTCGAATATGTGGGAGATGTCCCCCCCGACATTCCAGACACGCGCCCCGTCTGTGTTGCGGCTGATTTCCCCTACAGAAAGTCCGGCGGAGACCCCGTTGAAACGGCTGAACATTTTCCCGACTCCTGCGCCCGCGTAAAGTCCCTGGGAGTAGCCTGTTGCAGAATTCCTGAAAAGGCTCCAGCTTCCGGCCTGAATGCGGAGGAAAGTGTTGTCAGTGAACTTGACCGCATCAAATTCAGCGTTTCCGGGACGGTAGCGCTTCTGCATACTGTACTCCAATGCGTTGAAATTGAGCGTATCAACCGTCTGTGCAGCCGCTGCGCACGGGAAAAGGAGGAATGTCAGCGGAATCAGCCAACAGCACAGCGTGATCAGCCAAGCCCCCAACGAAATCAGCCGGTTCCTCAGCGGATTCAGCCGTCTCCCAACCCCGAAAAACATATTACTCCCCGTTCTCATAGCGGTCCCTCGCATTTTTCATTATGGTTTCAACAATATCCCCGTCACCGGCGGCGATGTCAACGAAGTCCGGATCCTTGCGGAAACAGGAAAGAAGGTAGTCCTCCGCAGCCATATCGTCCATAAAATCGTGCGAACGCGCCCCTTTTCTGCAGTAAATCACCGCCCACAGATAGTCAGTCAAGGCGGCATCCTGCGGGAGGGCGGAAATGGCATCCTCGGCAAGGGCATCATAGGCCTTGGTGTTCATCGCAAGGGCAAGAACCACGCGGTTAAGCGGCGAACTTTCGGAAACAGTCTCGAAAACTTCACGGGAACGGGAACGCTGTTCGGGAGTGTTCCCTCCCTTGTAGTAACCTCCGAGACAGAGAGCGAAGGCACGGACGAGACGGTTCCGCCCATTTGCCGGAAGGATGTTGGTAAGCTGCCCGGCCTTGCGGAAATTATTGGACATCACATACATAATCATTTGGTTTGCAACAACTGCCTCCGGATTCACGATGTCATATCCGTTTCCGTTCATCCTCATAAGATTGAAATCGACGGCAGGCGTCTGAAGGTCAATGAATCCTCTCAGCAGCGTCGTGTCAGCCACCCCTTTTCTTATGTATGACGCGGCAAGATTGTTCGCCGCAAGAACCCACGGCTTCCCGTTCACCTCTATCGACTCGTCATAGGCCCTCCGGTAGAGCGAGTCCAGCACATCGGGGTCCTTCACCATCCCGAAAAGGTGCCAGTACTCGTAAAGCGCGAGCTTCTTTTTCCCGCTCCGATAATCCCCGTCAGTCTCCCACCGTTCAAGGATCTCCTCCGGGGTCAGCTCACGGAAAATTTCGTAACCGTACTGATAGCTGACCGAGCGCAGTTTCGGAAGATAGTTCACTATGATGCTGCGGTAAAAAGGCAGCGCCCTGATCTTCCCCCACTGTCTGTCAGGGACTCCGGGATTTGCCGCAACGATGTTTCGGATTGCCCTGGCTTCGACCATAAGCGAGTCAGCCTCAAGCAGTTCCGCCACAGCAGTCCACGGAGCGACGGAAGCCTTCGTGGTCATATAGACCCTGTCCCTCACGGATTTCGGAAGAACCGAAACAATCTGGTTCAGAGCATATTCCATTCTCTGTTTCGCGAGTTTAACATTCCCCGAGTAAGATCCGTCCGGAGAAGCGGTGCCTGTGATGTGGAATTCCTTCAGCTGCGAGCCTTCGCCGTGAATGATTTCAAGCAGGACAGCCTTCACGGAGTCAATCTGCCGCCGTCCTTCCTCGTCATCGTCAGCGAGCTGGGCCTTCCCCACCTTGAAATTCAGGGACATCTTTCCGGCCGTGTTCCGTTTCTCCCGTTTTGCGCGTTCGCGATACTGCTCAGGATCAAGATCATACGGAACCATCGAGTATTCGAGAAACCGCAGCGGCCGGCGAAGGCGCGAGGACGCGAGGAAATAATCTTTCCGGAAATACGGAAGATTGTAGTCCTCAAGAAGAATTACCCCTTTTACCTGATAGTTTTTAGTCGGGTTCTCAAGGTATATGGTGTCAGCCCAGTTTATGTTCTGGGACGCGGCCGTGAGCGTATCCGGCGAAAGCCAGCGGTTCAGAGGGTCGAGCGACGGATCGTAGTTCATACGGCGGAGTTGCGTGAGGCGGTATTCCTTTCCGTCCATCACCATAGGCTTGAGGTAGCGCAGCGTGTCCTTCGTCACGCCGTCAAGCAGCACGGGCTGGACAATCATCCTCGCGTTCGTCCGTCCGCTGTTCTCCGGAAGACTTATGATGCTGCGTGCCTTGAGCCAGTTGCCCTCAATGTCTCCCTGCGGGTCGAGAACTCCCACCTGGTCGCGTACAGCCGTGACCGTACTGGTCCGGATGTAGTTGCCCATTTCAATCTTCACATTGATTTCAAGGCGGAAATTGACTTTCTCCAGCACGGCAGACTTCATCTCGGCCTTGAAAATCAGGGCTCCTGTCTCGGGAACGCTGATTTCATAGTAGCCGTTGTCGTCAGGAAAGGCCTGTGAATCGGGGACGACAAATGTGTTTTCGTCACCGTCCATCTGTCTTTTCACATCCTCGGCCTGAGCCACGGTGTTGAATCCGTAGACCTGGACTGAAACCTGCTGTTGATCAATCGGGCGGCCGGTCGTCTTGTCGAGTATATGACCTGTGACGCGCTTCATCTCCTGCGCCCCGAGAGGGAGCGTCAGCAGCTGGAGCGTGAGCAGCAGAATAGTCATCAATTTTTTCATATGCCCGAAACAATATTGACGATTCGACTTATCTAATTATATTATAACTCTTTATGTGCGTTCACCCCTATTACTTGATAATATAGATGAACGACACCCCGATGTTCATCGGGAGAAGTTTGTACCCGCGGGAATTAAACGCATCGCCGTCAATGTCAGTGAAACTGTCGTAGCGGCTGCCGCGATGCTGGGCGAACCACACGAGGCCGAGACCGCCGGAGAATTCGACGCCCCAGCGCTTCCCCATCGGCAGGACATAGCCCCCGGTCAGTCCGAGACCGCCGGCAAGCCCGTTGTAAGTACGTTCCTTCAGGCTGATGTCATAGGTGGTGAACAGCCCGGAAACTCCGACGTATTCTCTGACAAGGGGACGGCCTCCGAACCACCACCGGAACTGCGGCTGCACAGCAATGAGTTTTGAATCAATTCCGTACGGTTTCCAGTTCCCGAAAACGGACACCGCCACCGAGCTGTGTTCGCCCGTGATCAGTTCCGTGCCCAGATCCGGAGTCAGCAGCGCCGTTCTCAATGCGTTCGAGCGCAACGCCACCTGCTGCGCGCAGGCACGCTGCCCGAAGCCCCCCAGGACCACGAGCAGCGCCGCAACCGCAACGATATGTTTACCGTTAAGTCTCAATTCAAACAACAGGATTTTATGCGCCCGGCTATATCTCTTCCCCCGGAGTCGGATTAGTCCCCGGCACCCACTCGGTCAGCCCCGTCTCCACGACAGTCACCTCCTGAGGATTGTTGACTGTCACCGTGAAGTAGTAGATGTAGCCGGCCCTGTATTCGGTGCTCCCGTCTGTATTGCCGAGCTTGAGATCCACGGAACTTTCGTTCGCGCCGTCAACCGTGAGGGTCACCCTGGCGGCGTAATTGCTTGCCGGCATTGCGAGAATCGTGCAAAGTTCGGCCTCTTCCGATGTCGGAACGACCTCAAGCGAAGTAAAACCGATGTCTCCTCCGTCCTCATTGCCGGTCAGCGTGCCTGTCTGGGCCCCGTTGCTGTCGGCGATGCAGAGGGTCGCCTGAGAAGACGTTCCTGTGATCTGCATTCCTGTGACCTTCACATCATAGTTCTCGATGTCGGTGTCCTTTCCGACGACACGGAACACGAGGGCGGTCAGAAGATGGCGGTACTGAAGCTTCGGATAATACTGCGAATCCACTCCGTCGAGCTTCACCGCACGGCAATAGGCCGCGTTGTAGCCCGGAGTACCGTTATAGTCCTCGGCCACAGCCTCCGCCCAGAGGATGTCGGTATTGCCGAGTCCATAGGTAATCCTGTACGCTCCGTCCTGAACGGTGGCTGTTTCGCCGTCAGAGTTGGTGTACGGATAGTAGCTGTAGAAAGAGTAGGCGTACTTGTTCCCGAACGGATAGTAGATTTTCGGGGAAAAGACCACTGCACCTTCCGCAGTGGTGGTCACGCCGAGATTGTCGATGAGCACCGAACCGTCAAGATCCGTGCTCCAGGTGACCGGAGTCGCGTTGCTTTCCTTTTCGGCCACGCCGACGATTCCTACATCAAGGGTGTTCATCACGCTGCCGGTGACCGGGCCATACTGGATGGCCTTCGTCGCCGCGTCAACGCTGGCCGCCGAACCGAAAAGCACCGGAACGCGCAGGCTCTCGTCATACACCCAGGCGTTCTCATCCTCCGCCGGTGCAGCCTTGCTGCACCCGGCGGCAAACAGGACGGGTAACGCCAGTAAAATAATATGAAATGCCTTTTTCATTTTCGTCAGAATTTCTCAGACTGAATAAGAATATAGACTAAATTTCGTCCGGATCGATAATCGTGGAACCGCCGTCCTTCCAGTCCTCAAGTTCTGCAGTGATTTCGACTTTCTCAAGGCCGTAAATCACAAGTGTGACTTTGTAGGAATATCCGGCTTCAAAAGCGGTCGCGCCTTCCGGAGCTCCGGTGATTTTGCCGATTTCGAGCGTATACTCCTGAGGGTCGATCGTTGTGGTGACACCATCCTGACGGGTGTTGATGAGAAGTTTGTAGCTTGACTCGCCCGGTATCACCATAAGGCTCTCGCCGATTCCCTTGACATTGGTCTTGGTTCCATCATAGGCCTCAGGCTGCACCTCAGTAAGAGTCTGAATTCCGTTCTCGAGCCTTTCCTGGAGTGAAAGCTCCGCAGTTTCATCTTCGACATCAACGAGCCCGCGTGCCGCACCGACAACCTCAAGATTTCCCTTGTACTTTGAAACAATCTTTACATCGGTGACATAGACATCATTGGCAGCCTCTGAACCTGCAACAATCTCGAAAGTGAACTTTGCGAGCTGATGCTTGAAGAGCAGATTCGGCTGAACGCCACGGCGTGCCGCATAGGCGCTGTATGCCTTGTCCGCTGAAACTGCATCAGTCTTGCCGGCAGCCTCGATGTCAGTCTGCTGGTCAGCCTTGGCAATCATAAGATCCTGCGAACCGTCAATCGTGAACGGAACCACAACTGAATCAGCCGCCTTGACCGGTTCTCCGGTTGCCGCATCGTCAATGTGGTAGCCATAGAAATCATAATATTTCCCGGTAACATAGTAGAACGGTTCCCCATTCGCATTTTCGTTGGTGACGGTTATTCCGCCTTTGTTGCCAGAAGCGGGGGCTGTGGCGGACACATTTTCTATGAACGCCTCCGAAGTAAAGTCGGTAACAGTCCTATCATATCCGTAAATCTTCAGTTCCTGACTGTTCCAGGCCGTCTCGACCGCCCCAACAGACTTAAGCTGTATGTTAGCCGGAGACGCGGCTGAAAAGAGCACAGGAACCGGAGTTCCGTCATCAATCGGATCCGTAATCACCTGATCAGTGCCCTGAGTTGATTTCGTGCATCCTGCCAACGCTGCGAAGGCAACGGCTGCGAGTAAATGAATTTTTTTCATAACCATTTGTGTTTTGTTGTGTTATATGATTTTGTATATGTTCGTTTATATTCGTTCGAAACCCGTTCGCACCGGAATGTCCCGTGGAGGCTATCTGTATTCTTCCTCCTCGTCAATTCTCACGCTTCCGCCAGTCCCCCAGGGTTCAAGAGTGACGGACGGGCGGATGTCCGTCATTCCATATATCGCAAGACGCACGACATACTGTTTCCCGGCCGAGAATCCAGAATCCACGGCAAGTTTGAATGAAGTGCCTGTCCGGTAGTTCTGGCCTCTTGCCTCAAGCATTGTAATCTCCGCCTCATATTTGCTGTCCGGGGCGACAAGAAGAGTTCCTCCCACCTGCACGTGCGGACGTTCGTAAAGGGCTTCGCTGAAATCGCCGGAATAGTCGGTATGGTAGCGGTTCTGCACAAGAGACGAGCCGTCAGTCTCTGCGAGGTATAGAGCCTCGTAAGTCTTGTCTCCGGAGAAATCCACTCCGGGTTCATCCTCCCCGCGGCTTACCGCAGTGAACACTCCAGAGGTTTTGGACTTCACAGATATCGAAGTGACTGTCACGGTGTTCGCCTGATCAGATGCCGGATATATCTCGAATCTCAGGCGCGCAAGGTGATGCCGGAACTCAAGGACAGGATTTATGTCGCGGCGGGCGGTGTAGGAGCTGAATGCATATTTCCGTATCAGTCCCTTCTCTGTCTCGGAGTACTGCGTCCCGTTCAAGACATTGTCGCTGAAATCCGCCTGACCCGTCATAAGATCGGTGCTTCCGTCGATTGTCACCGGGAACTGCACCCGATCGCGGGAACGGGTGATCGAAGAATCCGGAATCCGGAGATTGTCTATGTAATAGGCATAGAAGTCATAGGTCTCCTTGCCGGACGGGTAATAGACATCGGTGTCCGAATCCGCCCAGGTCAGGTACTCGTCGGTGCCGCTGAACCACGCTCTGCGGCCGCCTTTTCCCGTGGAGGAATCGATGGATGCGTCTATCAGACAGCTGTTTCCGTCAGCGCTCGCGGTTTGTGAAAAAGAAGCGCAGTCTTTCCGGAATGCATAGACATAGACGCTCACATCCTTCCACGGCGTTCCGTCTTCTCCGTCAATCGCGCCGCTGCCCCTGGTGCAGAGTGTTCCGCCGGTGCAGGAAGCTGCATTCACGCCTGATTTTTCCCTGACACAGGAAGATCCCTTCGTGTAGGAGGTTCCGGAATCGCCGACCCGGATGACCACAGGAACGGGGATACCGTTGTCGTAGTCATCGTAGTCGCTGTCGGAAACCCCGCGCCAGGAGTTGTCCGTGCAGGATGACGCAACAAGCAGCGCCGTAATCAATATGAGCACGCCGTTTCTCAAAAGCGATTCTTGTTCTATACCCTTATTCAACAATATCCACTTCCCTATATCCCAACTTTCCTATATCTCCTCTTCCCTATATCTCCACTTCCCTAAATCTCCACATCCCTATATCTCCACATCAATCCCGTCACTGTCAAACCATTTCCCGACACCGTCGCCGCCGTCGCCGCCGCTGAAACTTTCCGCGCCGATCCGCAGCCGGGTTCCGACCTCAAGTTTTGCGCTGCGCTTCGCCGCCCGGTAGCCGTCCGAGCCGGAAACCCTTTCCATAAGCGAGGCGGAAGTTATCAGGGTTCCGATGTTCACCGCCGGATGCAGAACTTTCTTCACTCCGTCCTTCACTGCGGTTACGGAAAGACGAAGTATCCCCGGGCCGGTGCAGAGACTGGCATTCCCGGACGGGAAAAGTCCCGGAACCGCCGCCACGCCCTCATACTCCCCATTTTCGGAGGCTTCCATACGGAAAATGACACGTGTAAGGTCAGAGTCGTCAACCTCGCCGGTAAGCAGCGAAAATGTAGCCGGCACTCCGGAAAGCTCCGCCACGACTGATCTTATGCCGATTCCGCTGTCCGCTTCTATCTTCACCGCGATCGTCACCTCCATCTGAACCGGCTTCATCTGGAGCAGGCAGACATTCTCCCTTGTGTCAGAGACTTCGGTTCTCTGAACGGCAGCCCATAGAGGCTTCGGCATCCGAATGAAACGGTAAGCCGCATTGAAGTCAAGTGCGGAGCCATCTTTCAACACTTCCAGTTCGTCGGTCGGAAGATCCTTCACTGTGGCCTGAAAATCACGTACAGACAGCGACTTGTCATCCATAAAACTATCAGGTCCGGACAGTGCGTAGTCATTCTTGTCACAGGTGTATGCCAACACGACATAATTCCCGTATGCCGCATATTTGTGGACTCCGCCGTCGTCGCCAGTACTGTCATCCTCACTTCCATCGATACCAGTCCCGTCTTCGTCTGCACTTCCGTCCAATGTCTCCCCATCCGAAGTCCCGTCCACCTCCGTTCCGTCAGCGAAAAATGCTCCCGTCGGGTCGGTCTCAAAGGTATATTTCAACACGTCGGAAACCTTGTTCATCGCGATGAAGACGGAATCCGGCCATTCAATTTCAGAAGCTCCGCCCCAATCCGTGGTGAAGAATATTTCCGCCTCATCAGAACTGTCGTCAGCGGTTTTGAGTTCAAGCCGGACACAGGACAGGGCGAATGCAGCAAAAAGGCATACCGCGCAGCCTGGCGCCTGACGCCGAACCGCACGCAACATACTGACCAACAATATATCCACACGTCTCATTCCTCACCCCTCCCGATTTCGGCAGATTCTTTCGAAGCCTTTTTATCCGCTCTTTTCACAGCTATTTTTTCTTCCCTTTTCACGGACTCTTTCTCCGCCTTCGCGGCTTCTTTAGCAGACTTTTTCGCAGCCTTTTCCTCCGCCTTTTTCTCGGCCGCAAGGCGCTTCGCATCTTCCTTCTCCTGCCTGAGAATCACCTTCCGCGAATCTACTTTCTTGTATTTGTCCTTGATTGACAACGATCTGAACACGAAGCAGGCCTTGATTTCCGACAACACAGGGAACGGGCAGACGTGCAGACTGCGTGAACGTTCCGGTGCGATGACATAGTCCGACCCGTTGCGGTTCATCGTGAAGGCATCGTACGATGTCACTCCGAGACCTGCTGCAATTCCGAGTTCAAAGTCAATGGCGAAACGGCGGTAGGTGTAAAGAGGGAAATCATATCCCCAGAGCGCACCAACTCCCCAGAGAGGGCCCTGAATGCCATATTTGCCGGGTTTTATGGAATATGTGCCGCCGTGGACATATGCTCCGAGAAAAAATGCCCTTTCCCTGCCCTGTGACGCCTGATCCTCTTTTGGGGCACGGCGATACCACCACCGGAATTCCGGGCGGACTTCAAACATATTGAACACGAGAGGCGGGGCAACGGAGTGACGGGTATCCCAATTATATTTAACTGTCAGGCCGAGAGTTGCACGATTGTAAGGAGACGATGAGAGGTCGAATTCGGCATTGACGTTCGGCACGGTGCAGAGGAGCTCGAGAGCATTGACCCGGAAAGCCCAGCGGTCAATTCCCTTCAGATTGCCGGAGCCTGCGGACGAACTCCCGAACCCGTTGGACTGGGCAGAAAGCTCGCACGTCGAAACCAGCATAAACCCAATGGCTGCAAATATATACAAATCCTCCTTTTTCACCTGCTCCTTTAGAGTCAACTTTTTGGATTACCAAACCTACAAAATTACAAAAATTCGTCCAAAGGTCTTCAGACAGGCAATTTATTAGTATCTTCGTGCGCATTTGCGCTGATTCTGATTTCATATGGCAACAACGACACCTGCGGCGGGATTCGCCGACACCAAACCGCATTACGAAATTCTCGACGGACTGAGGGGCGTGGCCGCTCTTATGGTCGTCTGGTACCACATCTGCGAAGGCTATGCCTTTGCAGGGGGAGACGCTGTCATCACCTTCCTCAACCACGGCTACCTCGCTGTTGATTTTTTCTTCATCCTTTCCGGATTCGTGCTCGGATATGCCTACGATGACAGGTGGGCAAAGGGATTCACAGTCAAGGACTTTGCCAAGAGAAGACTCATCCGCCTCCACCCGATGGTCATTCTTGGCGCTGTCATCGGAACAGTTTCGTTCCTTCTGCAGGGCGGCGTACAGTGGGACGGGACCCACATTGCGACCTCTGCCGTGATGCTTGCACTGCTTATGGCAATGCTTATGATTCCGGCGGCTCCCGGATGCCCGTGGGAAGTCCGCGGCAACGGAGAGATGTTCCCGCTCAACGGTCCGGCGTGGTCGCTGTTCTTCGAATATATCGGAAACATTCTCTACGTGCTCTTCATCCGCAGGCTCCCGACCAAAGTTCTCGCCGCGCTCACCGTAATTCTGGGAATCTGCCTCGGAACCTTCGCCACCTGCGATTTTTCCGGCTACGGAAGCATCGGAGTGGGCTGGACTCTCGACAGCGTGAATTTCCTCGGCGGACTGCTGCGGATGCTCTTCCCGTTCACTATGGGTATGCTGATTTCCAGAGTGTTCCGGCCTGACTTATTCAGGAAGCTCAAGGTCAATCTTTCGTTCTGGATCTGTTCAGCCGCCCTGATTGCGGTCTTTGCAGTTCCATTCATCAGTTCAGAGAGCATCACCTCCACAACCGGCGGCACGTCATCAGTCTGCCTCAACGGAATCTTCGAGACCGTCTGCATAGTCATCCTCTTCCCGATCCTCCTCTGGTTTGCGGCGAGCGGAAAGGTCAGCGGACGCACGGAAAGCCTCTGCCGTTTCATAGGCCGTCTCTCCTACCCGCTCTACAT
>CAVEHG010000007.1:0-4275 GCA_963615405.1 bacterium
ATCTGGAGAGCAACCCTATGACTTTCGACCCTGCGACGCAGGCCTGGTCAGCCGAAGTGACAGCATCGTCGTGGGGAGAATGGGGAATCCATTTCGTAGTGAACTCCGACTGGGACTGGTGCTTTACCGACTCCGACAAGAACGGAGTGCTTGAAAACGGCAAAGCCGACTTTATGCCTTCTGTCGAGGCCGGCACATACACGGTCACCATCTCCCTCAACGATCCTCAGAATATGACCGTAACATTTGAATAGTCTATGGCCAAATTAGAACACAATTGAAATAAAATACTGATTATGATTAAGTTGACAAATATGTTCACCGGCTGCATATCCGCCCTGGCAAAGAGTCTTCCGCTGACGGCAATGGCAGCGGCACTTATGGGCGCATCCTGCTGCTCCTGCACCTCCGAACCTCTTCCCCACACCCCGGTGACCCCGGAAGAGTCTACGGTGATTGACCGCACTGCCTTCGCAAAGGGCGCCGACATCAGCTGGACAACGCAGATGGAAAGCGAGGGAATGAAATTCTATAACGCCGAAGGAGTCGAGACCGAGTGCACTGCCCTTATGAAGCAACTTGGGATGAACTCTGTCCGTTACCGCGTCTGGGTGAACCCTGCCGAGGGATGGTGTTCAAAGGAAGACGTGCTTGCGAAGGCTCTGCGCGCCCAGAAACTCGGAATGAGGATTATGATCGACTTCCATTTCAGCGACACCTGGGCAGACCCTTCTAATCAGGCGGTTCCTGCAGCGTGGGCTTCCCTTGACTTCGCAGGCCTGAAGAAGGCTGTTTCAGACCACACTACAGAGGTTCTCAGCCTGCTCAAGAAATATGGAGTGGATGTAGAGTGGGTGCAGGCCGGCAACGAGACCCGTGGCGGAATGCTCTATCCGTTAGGCGCTTACAAAGAAAATAGCGGAAAGAACTACGCAGAGCTCACCACTGCCTGCTACGAGGCCACAAAGGCCATCTATCCTGAGGCAAAAGTCATCGTGCATCTTGACAGCGGCAACACCCTCAGCCTCTATCAGAGGATTTTCCCGGTTCTGAACGCCAACAACGCCAAATATGATATGATAGGTATGTCGCTCTACCCTTGCTGGTGGAACGATGACAAGGGGGAGTTCTCCACGGACTGGAAAGATATTGTGGACGACTGCCTTTCAAACATCACTACTGTGAACAAAGCCTACGGCAAAGATGTCATCATCTGCGAGACCGGTATGCCGGTTGTGAACGCCGATGTGGCGAAGAATATGCTTACCTATCTTCTGGAGAAGACTCAGGCTCTCTCCTGCTGCAAGGGAGTCTTCTACTGGGAGCCTGAGGCACCGAACGGCTACAACGACGGCTATGCGAACGGGGCGTTTGAGAATGGGAAGCCTACTATTGCACTTGACCCATTCTCTGAAGCCAAATAAAAAGCGGATTGCGGCGTTACGCGGCTTGCACTCCACTTTTTATTTGACTTCAGCCAAGTTTTTCCCAAAGTGCGTGGGATTTAACCCACCCAATACGGGTAACCCACGAACACCCAACGTATTAGGGTACATGCGAAACTTAAGTTACAAATTGGATCTACGCGAATAGTTTTTATGAATAAAAGACTGCTTCTTATAGCGCTTGTGGGATTTGTCTCCATTTTTCGTCTTGGCGGACAGCCGAGGAGCGAGAAAGTCCTGAAGGACTGGGAGTTCCGGCACGGGCACGATGTGGAGTCCGTTTCCGGTTGGGAGAAGGTCGCCATTCCTCACGACTGGGCCATCACGGGACCGTTCGACAGGGCAAATGACCTCCAGACGGTGGCCGTGATACAGAACGGGGAGACAGTTCCGACAGAGAAAACCGGCCGCACCGGGGGACTTCCATATATGGGCAAAGGCTGTTACCGGACTTCCCTGGAAGTCGGTTCCACCGAAGGACGGAACTTCACTCTGCTTTTTGACGGGGCGATGAGCGAAGCACAGGTGTTCGTGAACGGAGAGAAGGTTACAGAGTGGCCATATGGCTACAATTCCTTCCACTGCGACATAACCCCTTTCGTCCACAGCGGCAGCAACAGCGTGTGGGTTCTGCTTGAAAACCGTCCGTTCTCCTCAAGGTGGTATCCGGGAGCGGGGCTATTCCGCAAGGTGCGCCTGATTGAGACCGGCTCCGTACACGTTCCCGTCTGGGGAGTGTGCATAAGGACTCCGCATATTGAGAAGGACTATGCGAGCGTAAGCATATCCACGGAACTGGAAGGAGCCAGCGAGGGGGAGAACTTCACTTTCGAAGCGTCAGTTTTCGCCCCGGGCGGAAAGATGGTGGCCCAAAGGAGCGACCGCAGAGCCATCTGCCACGGCGAGGCAGCAAGACAGAACATAACCATCCCGTCCCCGGCGCTCTGGTCTCCGGAAAATCCGAACCTATATAGTTCTGTAATAAAGATTTACAAAGACGGCACACTCCTCGACAGCGTCAGCACGCGGTTCGGAATCCGTACGGCGGAATTCATCGCCGACAAGGGATTTTTCCTCAACGGGGAGCGGAGGGTGATTCACGGGGTGTGCCAGCACCACGACCTCGGACCGCTCGGAGCGGCGGTGAACCGGTCGGCGCTGAAGCATCAGATTGAAATGCTGAAGGAGATGGGCAGTGACGCCATCCGCACCTCGCACAATATGCCGGCGGAGGAGCTGGTGGAACTCTGCGACGAGATGGGCGTGATGCTTATGGCAGAAACTGCTGACGAGTGGGACGTGGCAAAATGCGAGAACGGCTACCACCGCTTTTTCGCCGAATGGGCGGAGAAGGATCTGGTGAACCTCATCCGTCATTTCCGAAACAACCCGTCGGTGATTATGTGGAGCATCGGAAACGAAGTGCCGACCCAGTGGACGGAAGGGGGCTACAAGACCGCGGCCTTCCTTCAGGCAATCTGCCGCCGGGAAGACCCGACAAGAGCCACGACCAGCGGAATGGACCAGTTCGACGCCGTCGTGAACAACGGATTCGCCGCCCAGGTGGATGTGCCTGGGTTCAACTACAAGCCGCGCCGCTATGTCGAAGCCTACTCAAAACTCCCCCAAAACATAATTCTCGGCAGCGAGACCGCTTCCACTGTGAGCTCGCGCGGAGTATATCATCTTCCAGCGAAGTCTCTCTGCGGAGACCTTACCGCGATGGGAGGGGCAGACAAACTCACGGAAGACCACCAGAGCTCATCCTATGACATCGAGCACTGCTACTGGTCCAACATCCCGGATGTGGATCTTGCCGCCGACGAGGACTATCCGTGGTGCGCCGGACAGTTTGTCTGGACCGGATTCGACTATCTCGGAGAGCCATCTCCGTACGACACCGACGCCTGGCCGAACCACTCTTCAGTTTTCGGAATAATCGACCTTGCAAGCATCCCGAAAGACCGTTTCTGGCTTTACAGAAGCATCTGGAAGAAGGATTCACCGACTCTGCACCTGCTCCCTCACTGGACCTGGCCCGGACACGAGGGGGAGAATGTCCCGGTCGTGGCCTACACCTCGTTCGACTCGGCGGAGCTGTTCGTTAACGGTGTGAGTCAGGGCGTAGCAAGGAAAGAGACCACGGGGTCGGTTTCCGAAGCGGCTGACGGTTCGGGGGCCATTGCGCCTGACCCGCAGCATCCGCTTCCCCTTGCCCCTGACAGCAGCCTCGTAAGGCGCTTCAGACTCATCTGGCCGGATGTGAAGTATGAACCGGGAGAAATCCGCGTCGTGGCATTCGATTCCGAAGGCCGTCCCGCCGCGGAGCAGACAGTCCGCACTGCCGGAAAGCCGTATGCGATCCGCCTCACCCCTTACACCGGAGCGGAGTCAATCTTCGGCAACGAAGGTTTCGGCGCGGGTGCATCAGGGGTTTCGAATGCAGCCGCGGGGTCGGCTTCAGGGAAGGCCGCTTGCGACATCTCCGCTCCTGCGAAGCTCAGAGCCGACGGCGAAGACCTGTGCTACGTGAATGTAAGCGTAATTGACCGCGACGGCAACCCGGTTCCGGCCGACAGCCGCCTCGTAAAAGTGAGCGTCAGCGGCGCAGGCACCTTTGAAGCAGTCGCCAACGGCGACCCGACCTGCCTCGAACCGTTCCAGGCTCCGCAGATGCACCTTTTCAGCGGACAGATGACAGTGATTGTCCGCAGCGGCTCCCAAAGCGGCGAAATCCTGGTCAAAGCCACCGCCAAAGGCCTCAAAAGCTCCACTGCGAAGATACAGGTTGAATAAGAAGCCGTTTCGAATTCAAGGCAATGCCCAAGGG
>CAVEHG010000007.1:4285-21058 GCA_963615405.1 bacterium
GCCCAAGGAGGTGACCCAAAAGTCATCCTTGTAAATAAAGTCCATCCGGCAACGGAATTTTTCTTGCGGATCATAAGCGGAACTTGTGATTCGCAAGTTTTGCTTTCTGTTTTCCTGCCGATTTTATCCATATCTTTGGCGCAGACCATATAAACCGAAAATAACGCTATGGATAACGATTCCATCAAGGAGAACATTCTGCGGCTGCGGAGGCTCCACGGACTCACCCAGACCGAGGTGGCCCGACGCTGCGGCATATCAATGACCCACTACAGAAGCCTTGAGGCGGGGACGGCCATTCTCATAAACCCGATAATATTCCGGATCGCGGAGGCTCTGGGCACAGGACCTGCACGTCTGGTTTTCGGCTCCTGGGACCGCACAGACAAGGATCTGAGGCTCGAAGAAGAAGCCGCCGGCTATGGTCCCGGAGATTCCCGGGACGGCGGTTCCGGGCGCAGGTGCAACGAACTGCGCGACGAATACGAGACTCGTCTGAACAGGGCCCTCAACGAGAACAGATCCCTCCGTCAGGTGGTCGAAACCCAGAAACGCGACATTTCCCACCTCGAAAGCATAGTCCGTATGCTCCGGCACCTCAAAGGAGTCGATGAGTTTTGAAATTTATCCGGGAAAGGTTTGGAATTAAGACTTACAAATCATAACTTTGTGAAGTTAGGAATCCGCGAATGATAGGCATTGTCTTCGGAAAGTCACATCACAAATGGATTCAAGTGTTTAATTATTAGACCTTTAGGTCAGCTTAAAATTTCCAATCAAAATGAAAAAGATTGCCTACATTGCAGTCGTTGCACTGGCTGTCGCCTCCTGCAACAAAGAGGACGCGGTGAAGATTGAGTCCATCAGCGTGGTTCCGGAAACGAAAACTCTCTACACGGACGAGGCTCTGCCTGAGCTCGCGGTTACTATTAATCCTGAAAGCATTGAAGCCGCTGTCGAATGGACTTCAAGCGACCCGGAACTCGTGACAGTATCCGAAACCGGCGTACTTGCGTTCGCGGTGAAGGATATCGAGGATGCGGAGAAGACCGTCGTCATCACGGCAACTGCCGAAGGCAAGAGCGCAACCTGCACTCTCACGGTAAAGGGACAGATTGCAAGGTATGAGGTGCTGGATCTTACGGAAACCCTTGGAGTAAAGCTTCTTGACAGAAATGTCGGGGCTGCGTCCGTCACAGAAGTCGGGAACTACTATCAGTGGGGAAAGAATACTCCGGTTGCAGCAAATGACGATACTGCAGTAAATGCGAACTACGATGCCAAGTGGGGACCTGCAAGCGAGGGATTCGCTGATTGGACTGTTGCAGAGAACACTCCTTGCCCTAAGGGCTGGAGCCTGCCTAATGACACACAGATGACAGCGATCGGCAATGCTCTTGAGAACATCGCTCTCTATGACTATGATTTCTGCACAAAAGAGGAATACGATGCAGCCTGCGCAGTACTCAATTCAATGAAGCTTGTCGCATGCGGCCAGTTCAAAAATGGATATACGGACAAGAAATACCTCTCCGACGCAAGCTATTTCTGGTCTTCATATACTTTCAAAGACAGCAACAGCGTTGACAAAGTCGGAACATTCGAGAACAATCTGTTCCCTACCTACAGCAAAAAATCCGGCTGCTCATATGATGTCGCCATTCCTGTACGCTGCGTGAAATAGCGGAAAAACAGAAGCGAATCGCTTGGAATGTCAGGGACACATCCGGCGGAGCACATCCGGCGGATGTCCCGGACTAAAGCGGATTGATGAAACATCTGGGTAAAATAATAATCCTTATACTGTTACTCGGGGTGGCGGACTGCCTTGCAGCCGCCGCTCCGGGTAAAGTCGATGTAAGGGTTACCGTAAGTTCGAAGGAAAACGGCGAACCCCTGCCCGGGGTTGTGGTCGGATTCCCGGACTGCGGGGTCTATGCCGCCAGCGACGAAGACGGCAACGCTCTTCTGAAGGGGGTCCCCGAGGGCCGGTGGAAGCTCACCGCCCAGATGATCGGAATGCTGGACTATGAGGAGGAAATCGCCGTAAGCGCGGGGATGACGCCAGTTGGCGTCGTAATGGTCGAATCATCCTTCAGGCTTGACGACGTGGTGGTTACCGCCCGTTCCGGAGCCGTGGGGGCATCCACCGCATCGAGCATATCCCGCACGGCGATAGACCACCTCCAGGCCACTTCCCTGAGCGACATAATGGAACTTCTCCCGGGCCAGCTGTCCTCCAACCCGTCCCTCACCTCCGCCAGCAAGGCGACCATAAGACAGGTGGGAACCGACGCGATGAACAGCCTCGGAACCTCGATAATAGTGAACGGAGCGCCAGTCTCCAACAACGCCAACCTTCAGGTGGGCAACACGGCGACAAGCGGCACGCTCACTTCAGGATATTCATCCACAGCCGGCTCAGGCATTGACCTGAGGCAGATTTCCGTCGACAATGTCGAATCAGTCGATGTCATCCGGGGCATTCCGTCCGTCGAATACGGAGACCTCACCTCCGGAGTCATAATCGTGAATCCGAAGGCCGGGGAATATCCGTTCCGTGTCAGGGCGAAGATAAACCCGACCCTCACCCAGGCTTCAGTCAGCAAGGGTTTCGCTCTCGGGAAAAAGGGCGGGGCGCTCAGCGCCGATTTCGACTACGCGTCCTCTCTCGCCGACGAGCGCAGACCCTACCAGCAGTACCGCCGCATCACTGCGAATCTTTTGTATTCCAAGACTTTCGCAGAAAAAATCCGCACAACCACGGGGTTCGGGTTCTACTCCGACCTCGATGCGCAGAAGCTCGACCCGACCGACGTGAAGTACCAGAGGAAACGCTCATCGGAGAATATGGGCTTCAAGCTGAACACCAACATAAACTGGCAGGCAGACTTGTCGTTCCTGAAATCCGTAAAGTTCAGTTTCTCAGCCAACTACGCCGAACAGAAGGGCTACACCCAGGAAATCCGGGGAAATTTCGGGTATATGGTGACCTCGGCGATGGCGGACGGCACCGTGGCGGCGAATGTCAGCGGTCCGGTCTATGACAATCTTGGCAACAGGCTGACCAACACCGACACCCCGGGACACTCAGCCTCGACGAACATCCTCCCCTACGAGTTCCTTACCCAAATGACGACATACGGCAAGCCGCTGAATGTCTTCGCGAAGGCTGTGGCCAGTATGTTCACGGAGTTCTGGGGCATAGGCAACCGGATCATCGGCGGCGCGGAGTGGAAAACCGACGTAAACTTCGGCCAGGGCAAGGTGTTCGACCCGCTTATGCCCCCGGAAAGCGGCTTGCGGATGCGTCCCTACACCGACATACCGGCTCTGAACCAGTTCTCGCTCTATGCCGAGGACAACATCTCAAAAACGCTGTGGAACCGAGACCTGAAGGTGCAGCTCGGTCTCCGTTTCGACCTCGTGCAGCCCGGCCGCAGCGAAACCATGAACGCCCTCTCACCCCGCGTCAACGCCTCTTTCGAACTTGTCCCGAAGATGCTGAAACTGCGCGGAGGCTGGGGAATCACGGCTAAGGCCCCGCCGCTTGTCTATCTCTACCCGGACAAGGCCTATTTCGATTTCGTGAATTACAGCAACATAGGCCAGACCGGAATCGACGAATCGCAGGAACTCAGCGTCCTGACGACCAAAGTCTATGACACCGCCAACAAAGACCTGAAGATGGCGAAGAACACCAAGTCCGAAGTGGGGCTGGACTTCGACTGGAACGGGATGAGGTTGAGTGTCACCCTCTACCGCGAACTTCTTCGGAACGGCTACTCCTTCGGTCTGGACCGCAGCTGCTTCCGCCTGTTCGAGCTCAAGAAATACGAGGGCATCGATCGCGAGGGAACATATCCACTGCTCAAATACAGCAATGCCACAAATGTGGTCGTAAGTTATTACAAGCCTCTGAACAACAGGGTGAACGACTCGAAGGGCGTGGAGTTCGACTTCGATTTCGGGCAGATAAAACCCATACGCACATCCTTTGTTCTGACGGGGGCATATATGGTTTCGGAGTCATATTCCTCCACGGAATCATATTTCCAGAAAAATCCGGACCCCAAGACGGGCTACAGGGACATCGGAGTCTATGCCCCGGGCGACGGAAGCCGGTATTCACGGTTCTCGACGAACCTGAGGGTGATACACAATATTCCGAAGATAGGGTTTGTTGTCTCCATGTCGCTGCAGACGATCTGGAGCGACACTCACGAATATCTCGGGACTGAGAACACCCGGCCTATAGGATATATCAGCGCGGCAAACCTAAAATATACGGCGCTCTCGGAGGACGACCCGGTGAGCGACGACATACAGAAGCAGATTCTTGACAACAGGCTCATCAAGGAAACGCATAAACCGTTATGGCTCTGCAACTTGCGGGTAACCAAGGAAATCGGGGAATATCTCGGTTTCACGTTCTTCCTCAACAATGTCTTCCGCACGAACCCGCTGGAGGAAAGCAAGAGGAACCCGGGGACCTGGTCAAGTTCGCGCAATCCGGAGCAGTTTTTCGGGATTGAGGCGTGGTTCAAGTTCTGATGGATTGAGTTATGAAGGATTGAAGTGAATTAAAAGGTGTACATAAAGTTTCACAACTAAAAAATTTAAACGGGATAGTTTGGAAGGAGTCTACAGGGCGATGATGAAAGGTTTCGGAAATATATGGAACAGGGCTTCGGCGGGGGCGGGGCGCGTCCTTGCTGCCCTTGTGCTGCCGGCAGTCCTGCTTGGAGGCTGCTTCCGCGACGAAGTGCCTGAGAGTCAGGTTGTCCCGGACTTTGAAATGCATTTCAGCTACGGAGAATTCGGGAACGCCCGGGAGTTTTCGACACCCCTCACTGTGCTGATGACCAACACCACCGAACAGTTCATCTACAGCCTTGAAAGCGGCTCGGACGGAACTGTGGCGGTGAAGGGGGTGATGCCGGGGCAGTACACCGTGACTGTTTCAGGAAGCCTCACAGCGGAAGAAGCGGAGTCGATCGGGGAAAAGACCGACGGGGAACCGCTCCACCTCTCGGGCTTCATAAGCAGCCTGGGCCTGCATCTGGGCACTGCTCCCGAACTGTCTGACACAGAACTCATTGCCGTGGCCGCAAACCCTGTGATTTTCAAGGAACTCTACTACGCCGGTTCGACCACGCCCAACAACGGCAGCTACCGCAACGACACCTTCTTCACTCTTTTCAACAATTCCTCCAAGCCCAAGGATCTCCGCGAAATCTACATCGGGATGAACGAGTTTTACGGAGGACTCGGAGAAACGGGACCGCTGTGGCCGGGAGAGGAAAACGGGAACTACACCCACGTCTATCTGAAGAGCGTCTGGAAGATCACTCCGGGGACAAAATCGTTCATTATGCAGCCGGGGCAGACCGTGGTGATTGCCACGATGGCCGCGCCGCACAACAAAAGCGAGTCATATAACCTCAACTCCCCCGTGGACCTTTCGGGAGCTGATTTCGAGGCTTATGTGAGCGATCCGGAGAACAGTTACCCGGACTTTGACGCGGCGAATATGGAGATGGCATTCTGGCCTGACTACGGCTATCTCTGGCGACCGAGCGTATTCGGCCAGGGGATGGTGCTGGTCGAGGCTTCGCCGGACGTTTTCGCGTCCTTCGAGAAGGTAACGCTGCCTGAGACCTTCCAGGATCCGTTCGAGGATGAGGAATACTGGAAGTGTCTGAAAGTTCCGTATGACTATGTCGTCGATGCCGTGGACCTGATCCAGAACGGGACGGCGACGAACACCAAGCGGTTCTCCCCTGCGCTTGACGCGGGATTCGCCAGCGTGGAAAGGACTTATGCCGGGCTGAGCGTGCGCAGAAAGACTCTGCCCTCCACCGACGGGACTGTCCGGCTACAGGACACGAACAACTCGACCGCAGACTTTGAAATCAACGAAAAACCGCTGTCCGAATGAAGAGAATGAATACATATCTGACTTCTGTCGCAGCGCTGTTCCTGTGTTTCGGGGCAACGGTCGCCGCGCAGGAGCGGCGGTTGACGGCGCAGCAGACGGAGCCCGGCAGTCAGACGGAGCCGATTCATCAGACATCCCGGCAACTGAATGCCGCCGATATGGAATGTTATGAGCTAGGGGACGGCTACGGACAGGCTGCGCTCGGGGCCGATTTCGAGACCGGGACTTTCCACAGGGCACAGGACGCGGCCACGAAGACGGGTATATTCTTCAACGCGGAAGGCGAAAGGCAGGTTGGAAGGTTCCGTCTGAAGGGTGACTTCCGCTTCAGGCAGTCTTTCGAGAACGGGGTGAACTTCGCTTCGACATTCAACCCTCTGCGGGCAATGCCTTATGTGATTGCCGACAGCACAGGCGGCAACTGGCAGAAACAGGCCTATTCAATGTGGACGGACATTTCCACGCCGATTGTGAAGGGAGTTCTGAACGCCGGGCTCGCGCTGGATCTCGACGTGGGGCGCGGAGCGAAGAAAATAGACCCGCGTCCGCAGGCCGGAATGTGCCGGATTGAGATAAAACCGTCGCTCTCGTTCCTTTTCAGAGATTATTTTTCCGTTTCCGCAGGTTTCATCTACGCACTTTACCGCGAGACCTCGAACCTGATCCTCTACGACTCCTCACAGCCGCAGAAGATCTATCTTCTCAAGGGTCTCGGGCAATACACCACGGAAGTGTTCAGCAGCACGGAAAGGGAGAGGAAATACGACGGGAACACATTGGGCGGCAGTTTTTGCCTCCAATTCAGGAAAGACCGCCTGAGGGCAAGCCTCTGGGGAGATTACCGCAACGGTCTCGAAAAGGTCTATGACATAGACTACAACAAGCCGCACGACCGCGGCAACCTGTACACCCACGATTTCCGTCTGGGGCTTGACGCATACGCCCCGAACGAACTGCTTTCGCGCATCGGCTATGAAGGAGGCTTCACTTATGAGGGCTCCAGGCATTCGGGACGCGAGTTTGTGCAGCATTTCGACTCTTCTCCGGAGGTCAACGGCTGGGTCACGGACTCGGAACTCCCGGGACGATACACAAACGCGGAGGATCACTTCGGCCTGGCTCTGGGGTTGTACGTCAATGACAGAAACACATTCCGCAGAGACTGGAAAATCACCCTCCGCGGAGAAGTCAACAGCTTCAGACAGGAGTACAGGGCAACCGGAGCGAAAGAAACGATAAAAGATGCCAGAGCATCGGCCGAGCTCGCGAAACGCATCGGCACACGGGTCGGACAGCTTGACCTTTCTCTGACAGGAACAGTGTCCAGAAGCCTCGGAAGCCGTCTTGACTACACGCCGCGCGAGATTGATGACCCGAACATTTCCACAGACCTGATCGAGCACGATTTCTCACTCCCGTCAAACTGGTACGGCGCAGCGCTCGACATCTCCCACAGCTGGAAACTCAAAAAATGCAGGGCAATCAGCCTCGAAGGTCGGGCGTTCATCAGAGAGTCAGGCCGCGACATCCGCAGCAAAGAGTCCTGCGGTCTTGACGTCAACAACACCCCCGGCCTCCGGTGGCGCTCCGGAGGCCTTGTGGGGGTCAGATTCAGGTTTTGACAACAGTCATATCCTGCCGAAATCGGCCAAGCAGGAGAATGCTTAGACCGGGAAGGCTTCTCTTGGATCGAGAATTCCCCTTAGATTGAGAATGCGTCGAAGCCGCCGTCAACAACACACACAGTTCCCGTAACTGCCTTGGAGGCATCTGAAGCGAGATAATGGAGCGTGCCGACGAGCTCGTCAGGTTCGAGGAAACGGCCGATAGGCGTGTGCGAGAGAATGGTGTGCGAACGCTGGGTAAGCGAGCCGTCCTCGTTGGTCAGCAGGGAGCGGTTCTGATTGGTGAGCAGGAAGCCCGGAGCGATTGCGTTCACTCTTATACCCTCTCCGAACTTAATTGCGAGTTCCGCGCAGAGATACTTCGTCCAGTTCGCCACAGCCGCCTTCGCAACTCCGTAGCCGGCCACGCGGGTGAGCGGACGGAGAGCCGACTCGGATGCAAAATTGATGATCGAGCCCTTGCCGGCTTCAGCCATCGATTTCGCGAAGACCATAGTCGGGATTATGGTTCCGAAGAGGTTCAGTTCGGTGACCTTTTTCACCGCGTCCACATCAAGGTCGAAGATGGTCTTGTCAGGCGGGACTGTCGCGGAGGCCATATTGCCGCCGGCTGCATTCAGAAGGATGTCAATCTTCCCGTATTTCCCGATGATCTGCTCATAGTTATGCTCAAGCACCGCCTTGTCGAGGACATTTGTCGGGAAGAACACGGCCTCGCCGCCGTCAGCGCGGATTTCGCCCACGAGTTTCTCCCCGATTGCTGAAGCCCTCTCAAGGTCGAGCAGCACCACCTTGCAGCCCTGAGCCGCAAAATATTTCACAATCGTGCTTCCGAGCACGCCGCAGGCTCCGGTCATCACCACGACCTTGCCCTTAACATCAAAAAGATTCTGTGCCATATTTATGTAAAATTCTAAATTTCCGTCTGTATTTTATCCAGATTTTTCTCCTGAGTTTTCTCTTAAAATTTCCGCTTAAAATTTCGCTTTGATAAAGATCTTATCCGCCGAAGTTAAAAATGGAGATGGATTGCAAGGCTTGCGAGGAGTCAAAACCGCAGCAACCTGATGGTTGTGAGGATTTTGACGACGATGCGTAACGCAGCAAGCCGCTTCAGTTTTTAACTCCGGATAATGCCTTCCTGCAGGCCACGAAGCTCAGCCAAACTCCGCATCCTCCCGTAGCAGGAATACCCCGGATTGGAACGGCGGCCGAGGTCGTCGCACATCTGGTGCCCGTGGTCAGGACGCACAGGGATGCTGACTCCGCGCCTCTGCTCGACCTCAAGCAGCGCCTTCATCATTCCGTACATATCCACGTCGCCCTCAAGCAGGTTCGCCTCGTAGAAATTGCCCTCGGCATCGCGCTTGGTCGTGCGCAGATGCACGAAACCGACCCTGTCGCCGAACTCGCGCATCATCGCCACGCAGTCATTGTCCGCCCTCACGCCGAACGAGCCTGTGCATAGGCAGAGCCCGTTTGAAGGGTTCGGCACGGCGGCGACAAGGCGGCGGAAATCCTCCGCCGTTGAAAGGATGCGCGGAAGCCCGAGCAGGGAATAAGGCGGATCGTCCGGATGGATCACCATCACCGACCCGCACTCGTCCGCCACCGGGCAGACCTGCTGCAGGAAAAATATGAGGTTGTCCCTCAACTGCTCCTCCGTCACCCCGTCATAGCGAGAAAGCGCCTGACGGAACTGCTCAAGCGTGAAACTTTCCTCACTTCCCGGCAACCCGGCAATCATATTCCTTGTAATCAGCTGAATTTCAGCCTCGTCCATCTTTTCGTAACGGGCCTTCGCCACGGCAATTTCCTCCGGGGACCACTCGTCGAAAGCCGCCTTCCTCCCGAGAATAAACAGGTCGAACGCCATAAACGCCGCCTTCTCGAACCGCAGCGCACGTGACCCGTCAGGCATTTTGAACTGAAGGTCGGTCCTCGTCCAGTCAATCACCGGCATAAAATTGTAGGTGATAATCTTGATTCCGCACTCGGCGAGATTCCGTATGCTCTGCTTGTAGTTCTCGATATACCGGAGGTATTCCCCTTCGCGCGTCTTGATGTGCTCGTGCACCGGAACGCTCTCGACGACGCTCCATTTCAGCCCCGCCTCCGCGATGAGGTTCTGCCTCTTCCTGATTTCCTCAACGGTCCAGACTTCCCCGTTCGGGATATGGTGCAGAGCGTGGACGATGTCAGTCACTCCCGCCTGTCTGATATAATCCAGGCTCACGGGGTCATTCGGCCCGTACCACCTCCAACTTTCGGTCATTCGAATCATAACGTTTTGATTTTTATATGGTTAATACACATTCACGACATTCGTAGCACCCCGCTGAACCACAGATTATTCGGTTTCAACGACTTTGTAGCGAGGAACGAAAGCCTTCATAAGGAACCACCCGACAAGGTAGGCGAAGGCGCAGACGCAGAAGACTATGAAATATCCGGCGGGTTTGCCCTCGAAACCGAGGAAATGAAGCCCGACCTTGTCCGACCAGACGAAGAGTTCACCGGCAGACTTCTGCATTATCATTGAACTGATGCCTCCGGCCATTCCGCCGATTCCGGTCACCGTGGCAATCGCGGATTTCGGGAACATATCGCTGACTGTCGTATAGACATTTGCCGACCACGACTGATGCGCCGCACATCCGATTCCTATGAGGATGGTCGGAAACCACGGCGAGATGGTGCCCAGAGGCTGGGCGAGAAGTACACAAATCGGGAATATCGCAAAAATCAGCATCGCCTTCATACGTGCGGCATACGGGTCGAACTTGCCGCCCCTGCTCATTGCCCTGTTGATGAAAAGGGTCGGGAGCTTTCCGCCTACGATGGAAAGCATCGTGATGGCGTAGAGCGTGAAAATCAACGCCATACCGAGAGGTTCGGTGGTCTTGATTCCGAACTGTGAATTGAGGTATGACGGAGTCCAGAAGAGGAAGAACCACCACACACCGTCAGCCATAAACCTTCCGGAAATGACAGCCCAGGTCTGGCGATACTTCAGAGCCTGCCAGATTGACATTTTCTTCGCTGAGTCCTGACGCACCCGGGCAGCCGCCTCCACTGAAACCTTCGCCTCAACTCCCTCCTCTTCGGGAACGGCCTTCGAGCCGGCTTCAACGGGAATCTCGGGTTCCGCTTCAATGAACTTGTCCTGCTCTATATATTCAAGTTCCGCCGCATTCACGAACTTCGACTTTTCCGGCTTGTCATAGACGAACACCCATATTCCCATCCAGACGAAGCCGAGAACTCCGATGATGATGAATGACATCTCCCAGCCGCAGGCCTTTGCAAGCAGAGGGATTGTGAGCGGGGCTATCAGTGCCCCGATGGATGCGCCTGCATTGAAGATTGAAGTCGCGAACGCACGGTCCTTCTTCGGGAAATATTCCGCAGTAGTCTTGATTGCCGCAGGGAAATTGCCTGCCTCGCCAAGCGCAAGAACGCTGCGGGCCACAAGGAAGCAGTACATGCTCACTGTCGAAATCAGCACAGCCGTATCTCCTGTCGCCTGCACGAGTTCCGCCGCATTGTGCAGCCCGGTGACACTCTCGGTGATGACCCCGCAGAGAGCGTGGAGACATGCGCCGCCGGACCATATTCCTATGGCCCAGAGATACCCCTTCTTCGTACCCATCCAGTCGACGAAGCGCCCGGCGAAGAGCATACACAGGGCATAGACTATTGAGAATATGGATGTTATTGTCCCGTAATGGGATTCATCCCAGTGGAATTCCGGCTTTATGAATTCATCCCAGGTAAGGGAGAGCACCTGACGGTCGAGATAGTTGACGGTGGTCGCAAGGAAGAGCATCGCGCAGATTACCCACCGGAAATTTGTCATTTTATTCTTGTCGGTCATAATGTTAAAAGTAACGGACAACAAAAATAACAATTTTTATCCGATTTCCGTGCGCGCACACGGAGATATTTTCATAAATTTGCGATATGAAACCTCGGAGCCGTAAAAAGCTTCACAAACCCTATATTCACAAAACCGCTGATTACATTCGGAACTATGGAAAATTTCATAAATGACAATTTCCTTCTGGGAAATGAATATGCCCGGGAACTCTATCACGAGAGCGCTGAAACACAGCCAATTATAGACTATCATTGTCATCTCGTCCCGCAACAGATCGCCGAGAACCGCCGATTTGCCGACATCACGGAAGTATGGCTCGGAGGCGACCACTACAAATGGCGGGCGCTCCGCGGAAACGGGGTCAGCGAAGATTACATCACCGGAGACCGCGGCAGCTGGGAAAAATTCGAGAAATGGGCGGAGACTGTACCCTACACGATGCGCAACCCGCTCTACCACTGGACTCACCTCGAACTGGCGAGGGTTTTCGGGATCTATGACACGCTGAAACCGGAGACGGCGCGGGGCATATATGACAGGTGCAACGAACTGCTCGGAACAGAGGATTTCCGCGCACAGGCATTGATGCGGAAATTCAATGTGGAGACCGTGTGTACGACCGACGACCCGACGGATTCGCTGGAATGGCACAGGCAGATTGCGGAACATCCTTTCGGAGTGCAGGTGCTTCCCACGTGGAGGCCGGACAAGGTGATGGGGGTGGATGCACCGGAAAGCTTCGCCGCTTACATCACAAGGCTCGCCGAAGTCTCAGAATCCGCAATCACGGACTATCAGGATTTGCTTGACGCGCTCAGGAAACGGCACGATTTCTTTGACCGGATGGGCTGCCGTCTCTCAGACCACGGACTTGACACCTTCTACGCGGACGACTGCCCGCGCGAAGAGGCCGACCGCATCTTCCGCAAAGCCCTCAATGGGCAGACTCCCGATGCGGACGAGGCTTCAAAATTCAAGAGCGCGGTGCTTTTCGATCTCGCCGCGATGGACTGCGAAAGCGGATGGACGCAGCAGTTCCACGTGGGTCCGAACAGAAACAACAACAGAAAGATGTTCGAGAGGCTCGGCCCGGACACGGGTTTCGACGCCATAGACGACAAGCCCGTCGCAGCCGCTGGACACAGGTTCTTCAGCAAACTCGCCTACGAAGACAAGCTCGGAAAAACCATACTCTACAACCTCAACCCTAAGGATACGGAGGTTTTCGCGACAATGGCCTACACATTCAACGACGGCACAGTCCCGGGAAAGATGCAGTACGGTGCCGCGTGGTGGTTCCTCGACCAGGAGGACGGAATGCGCAAACAGATGAACGCCCTCTCTTCGCTCGGTCTTCTCAGCCGTTTCGTCGGGATGCTCACGGACTCCCGCAGCTTCCTCTCCTATCCCCGTCACGAGTATTTCCGCCGCATCCTCTGCGCCCTTCTCGGAGAAGATATCGCCTCCGGCCGTCTCCCGAAGTCCGAACTCCCGTTCATCCACGAGATGGTCTCCGGCATCTGCTACCGCAACGCAAGGGACTATTTCCGGTTCTGAACCGAATGTTTTTTAGACCCCTCGAAGGGGATGTCGTGCTATGTGCACGCTAACGCACAAGGCTCTCGCTTCGCTGTTCTACGCACGGCGCTTGAGCGCCGGGAGGGGGCGAACTCACGGCCGGAGGGCACGGGCAGAAGCACTTGGCAAGTTTCACAATTGCGAAACTTGAGTTATATATTTCCCGCTGTCGCTATCCGTGTAGAGGACGGCGGAAGGGTGGCGGCGAAGGATGGAGGCCGGGCATTTTTCGGTTACGGGACCCTGGACGGTGGACTTGACGGCATCGGCCTTGGTGGCGGCGGGAACCACACAGAAAAGGTGGTCGGCGCGGAACATTGCCGGAACCGTGAGGGTGAGGGCGTATTTGGGAACCTTATCGATGCTGCCGAAGCAGCCGTCGTGAACCTGCTGCATACGGCATTTCTCATCGAGGTCAACCTTCTTGATCAGAAGAGGATCGTTGAAATCGGCGACGTGGGGGTCATTGAAGGCGATGTGACCGTTCTCACCGATGCCCATACAAACGATGTCAACAGTCACTGAAGAGAGTATTTCGGAATAGCGCCTGCATGCGGCCTCAGGGTCGCTTCCAGTACCGATGAGCTCCACACTTGCAAAAGGGACCCTGTCGAAGATGGCCCGGCGGAGGAAGTTCCCGAAACCCTGCGGAGCTTCTGATGGAAGGTTCACATACTCGTCCATATGGAGGGCGTGAATCCTCCCCCATTCTATTCCTTCAGTGGCCACAAGTGCGTCGAGAAACTCATTCTGTGACGGTGCCGCCGCAAAGACCATATGAATTTCCTTCTTTACTGCAAGGGTTTCCCGTATGCACGCGGCAACATCGGCGGCTGCCGCCTTCCCCATATTTCCTCTGGTATCATAAACCCTGACATCCAGATTATCTTTTTTGAATGTTTTAATTATCATTGCTTTAACTTAAGTCGGTTATCCAATATATATCACCTCTCCCCCTATTATCGTGCGGCGGATGCCGATATTTTCGTCGAACACGACGATGTCCGCGTCCTTTCCCGGGTCGAGAGAACCCTTCCGGCCGTATATTCCCATAACTTTCGCCGGATTTTCGGTAATCATCCGCACGGCATCACAGACGGTGCAGCCGGCTTCGGTCACCATCGTGCGCACGAGCCTGTCCGCAGTGGCGACGCTTCCGGCGAAGGCGCTGCGGTCCAAAAGTTTGGCGACTCCGTCCTCGACGATGACCTCCTGGCCGTCCGCAAGGCCTCCGAGGATGCTCGGCCCTTCCGGCATTCCTGCGGCTCTCATCGAGTCGGTGACAAGGCTGATGCGACTCACGCCCTTTATCTTAAGGATCAGATGGAGAAGGTCGGCAGGCACGTGGATACCGTCGGCGATGATTTCTATGTTCATTCCGTCCTGGAAGTAGCCATATTCGACGACTCCGGCATAGCGGTAGGCGTTGCGGCGGGAAATCGTGCTCATACAGGAGTAGAAGTGTGTCATCATCGCGGCTCCGGCCCTGAACGCCCTCTCGCAGTCCCCGAATGTGGCGTCGGTGTGTCCGATTGACGCGACGATGCCGCGACGGTGAAGTTCTGCGGCAAATTCATCAGCACCCTCAAGTTCAGGGGCGAAACTCCAGCGGGCGATGGCGGGGCAGCGGTCGAGGATTTCGAGATATTCCTCTTTCCTGGGATTGCGAAGATAGCGCGGGTCCTGTGCTCCGGCATATTTCGGACTGAAATACGGGCCTTCAAGATGCATTCCTCCGAACTGCGCGCCTTCCCTGTTGAGAGCTTTGGCCTTCTGATAGGTCTCGAAGGATGTGAAAAGCAGCTCGTTCGTACTGGTGAGGGTCGTGGGATAAAGAAGAGTGGTTCCGTGGACGGCGTGCATACGGGCTGCCGTCAGGAATGCTTCCACCGTGCCGTCCATAAAGTCGCATCCGCCCGCTCCGTGGGTGTGCATATCGATGAATCCCGGGCTCACATAGCACCCTCCGCAATCAATGGTCTCGGAATCCGAAGGGGCGCAGTCTGCGATGCCTTCAATTTTACCGCCGTCCAGAACGAGAACTTTCCCTTCAACGAGACTCCCATCCGGAGCGATTATTTTGCCGTTTATAAGTGACTTCTTCATTATATGACAATGTGTATCTGTGATGGGCGGAATTATTTCCGCCCCCAATGTTCAATCCTGTAGCCATAGACGGCATAGAAAATCATATAGGCAAAGCACGGAAGCAGAAGCCAGTATGAAGCCTGCAGCCCGATGTGGTCGGAAGCATAGCCGTAAAGCAGGGGCACAACGGCGTTTCCGCACAGCGCCATCACAAGAAGCGAAGATCCGAGGCTGGTCCATTTTCCGAGCCCGCGGATTGCCAGAGGCCATATCCCCGCATAAATCAAAGAGTTGGGCACTCCGAGAAGCACAAGACTCCAGATTGAAGCCTTGAGCGGAAGGACGAGGACAAGGAGTGAAAGGACAAAGCCGGTGATCGTGCAGATGACGAGCGATTTTTGCTGGCTTATGTACTTCGGGATGAAGAATACGCCTATGAGATAACCGGCAAGAATGCAGCCGAGGGTGTAGGACGGGAAGACCTTGGCGGCCTCCAGATCCAGACCCATACTCTGAGCGTAGCTTATGATCGTGCTGACCGAAATCTGCTGGCTGCCGAGGTGGCAGAACAGGGCGATGACGCCGAGCACGAGGTAGGGATATTTCCAGATGGAGCTTCTGTCGTCCCCGGACCGGTTGCCGTTCGCGCTGTCAGGGTTTATGTCCTGAACCGGAGATTTGTAGAAGAGTATTCCGAAGATGAAGAGCAGCACGGCAAGCACCACATAAGGGACAATCACCCCGCGTATCATCCCGTCAAGCGCCGCCTCCTTCGCCGCGCCCTCAAGCAGACCGGCCTCAACCATATCCATAACTTCCCTGTCTTCAGGCCGTATGACCGCAGCCGCGAACACGAGCGGAGCGATTATCCCCGCGAACTTGTTGCAGATGCCCATTACGCTGATTCTTCTCGCCGCGCTTTCGTGCGGGCCGATGATGGTCACGAAAGGATTCGCCACCGACTGGAGTATCGCGAGCGCCGTTCCGATGGTGAAAAGTGCAAGGAGAAACAGCCCATAGGTGCGCGTCAGTGCAGCCGGCCAGAAGAGCAGAGCGCCGAGCGCCATAATCCACAGTCCGATCAGAGCCCCTTTCTTGTAGCCCGTCCGCCGGAGCAGGAACGACGCCGGCACCGTCATCACGAGATAGGCGATGTAGAACGCGAAAGTCACGAGGTAGGTTTGCACCCCGCTCTTGAGCTCACAGGCAATCTTGAAATAAGGAATCAGAATCGAATTCACCCACGAAACGAGTCCGAAGACAAAGAAGAGACATCCCAGCATCGCCAGGGACGTATAGTATTGCCGCTTGTTTTCCATAAAACGAAATATGCGATGGTTATCAGCCTGTGTGGTCTTTTTTCAGGCAAGTTGTGCAAAGATAAGCCTGTTTGATGTTCGACTATTCAGAAAAAACGCAAACCTGTCGTCAAAAAGCGCAGGGTCTCCTCAAAAATGTACACATCAGGCGGCGTCAATTTTGACAAGCGGCTGTTTTTTCGTAATATTGCAGACGGAGACATATAGTCAATATAACTCAAGTTTCGCACTTGCGAAACTTGACAAGGGCTTCTGCCCGCCGGCCGTGAGGCCGAAAAAAATCCCCCGGCGCTCAAGCGCCGTGCGGAGAACAGCGAAGCGAGGGCTTTGTGTGATAGTGCG
>CAVEHG010000008.1:0-20435 GCA_963615405.1 bacterium
CGCTCGGACATCACGCTCTACACGCCGTCCGGAAAGGTGTTCCTCAGTACCGCGCCGGAACTGTTCGAGGGGATGGCTGTGGGAAGCCGTCTGAATCAGGACGCCTACTACAACATTACCAAGTTGAGCCAGCGCTATTTTATTCATAAAGAGGAACTTGCGAGGAGTCATTATTATTCTCTCTATGCTCCGATTTTCAACGGAAGGGGAGAGATGCTGGCGATTGTCTGCAGTCCGTACACTGACGGGGACTATGATTTCAGCCGCGAGGCCGTGATGCACGCGAGCCTTATCGTATGCCTGTTCTTTATGCTTTTGCTTCTGTCAGTCTGGCTCAGTTCCGTGGCCACGAACAATCTGTTCCGTCACATCGTGCGTCTGAGCCGGAAAATGGACACTATGGACATCCATAATCTGGAGGAAATCGAGTATGACGGCAAGGATGAGGTGTCCGGACTGGTCGAGGCCTACAACAAGATGGTGCGGGCGATGACCGAGAGCAGCCGGCAGCTCGCCAAGGCCGAGAGGGACAGCGCCTGGAGCGAGATGGCACGGCAGGTGGCTCACGAAATCAAGAATTCGCTCACCCCGATTAAACTGAAGATTCAGAAACTCATCAGGCTCCGTGCAAGCGGCAGTCCGGACTGGGATGCGAAGTTTGACGACACGGCGCGGGTGATTCTGGAACATATAGACACGCTTGCGGAGACGGCGAGCGGCTTCTCGGCCATCGCGAAGCTCTACGGTGAGCAGGCCACCGCGGTCAATGTGGATACGATGCTTTCTGAACAGGCGTTTATGTTCGACAATCACGACAATGTGAACATCACCTACATAGGGCTCAGGGATGCCGTCGTGACGGCACCGCAGTCTCAGCTTATGAGGGTGTTCATCAACCTGATTACCAATGCAATCCAGGCCATCGAAATCCGCCGTAAAGCGCAGGAGGACGCCGGGCTCGCACCTGAAGGCGGGCGGATTCTCATCAGCCTTCGCAACAGTTCAGAGGAAGGGTTCTATGACATCGTGGTGGATGACAACGGCACCGGAGTCAGCGATGAAAATCTTGGCAAACTTTTCGTTCCGAACTTTACGACCAAGAGCAGCGGCACCGGGCTCGGGCTGTCCATCTGCCGCAGCATAGTGGAGTCCTGCAACGGGTCCATTTCCTACAGCCGCTCCTTCGCTCTGGGGGGAGCATGCTTTACGGTAAGACTGCCCAGGCTCGGGTAGTTTCTTTGCTTCCCATCTTTCTGTTCATTTAAATCGCGGTGTCACTTTTAAATCGCGCTGTCACTTTATGTGGAGTTCGCGTTCGGCGCGGTCGAAGGCATCGGAACGTTTGAGTATGAAGTTGGATCCGAGGTATTTGGTGCGGACCTCGTCGTCGCCCGCGAGGGACTCCGGAGTGCCGGCCTGAAGAATCGAGCCTTCGTAGAGAAGGTAGGCGCGGTCGATGATGGCGAGGGTTTCGCCCACATTGTGGTCGGTGATTATGACTCCGATGTTCTTGTACTTGAGTTTTGCGATGATATACTGGATGTCTTCGACTGCGATCGGGTCCACACCGGCGAACGGCTCGTCAAGCAGGATGAACTTCGGGTCTATGGCGAGGGCGCGGGCAATCTCGCAGCGCCGTCTCTCTCCTCCGGAAAGCTGGTTTCCGAAACTCTTGCGGACCTTGTGGAGATTGAACTCGTCGAGAAGGTTCTCAAGACGCTCCTTCCTTTCGGCTTTCGTGAACTGGGACGACATCTCCATCACCGACATTATGTTGTCCTCCACGGACATTTTCCTGAACACAGAAGCCTCCTGCGCGAGATAGCCCACGCCTTTCTGTGCCCTCTTATACATCGGAAGCCCCGTTATTTCCTCATCATCGAGGAATATTCTCCCTTCGTTCGGGACTATGAGTCCGGTTATCATATAGAAACTTGTCGTCTTTCCGGCGCCGTTAGGCCCGAGGAATCCGACAATCTCCCCCTGTTCAACCTCCATTGACACGCCTTTGACGACGGTCCTGACTCCATATTTTTTGACGAGATTCTCGCAACGCAGTTTCATAATGTTCTGTGTACTTTTTTAGTTTCGCACTTGCTGAATTGGAATTGACTGGTGTCCTGTGAACCCTTCACGTTACTTGATGTCAAGCGAGAAGTCTTTCACGAGATTTTTGACCTCCTCGTTGTTCTCCATCAGCACTTTGGCCTTGTCGCCCGGCATATAGACTATCTTTTCGGATTCCGGGACGGGAGCCACAACGACCTCCAGCAGTATTGCGTCCGAACCGGCGATTTTCCGGAAGTTTCCTTCAAGTTCGTGGAGCAGTTTCGCCTCCACCCATTCCTTCTGCGCATCGTTCACCACCTGAAACCTTACGGTTTTCCTGCCTCCGGCGCTTTCAAATTCGAGCTTGGAGTTTGTCAGCATTGTGAAGAGTCGCGGTTTGGCGCTGTAGAGCGCCGCGAGTTCCGGCCAGTGCGCCTTCAGGGATTCGTCTGACGGGAGTTCCGCCTGTACTATTTCCACTTTTGCTTCCTCGGCTTTCCCGGCGTTTTCCATCAGGGCTTTCATCGACATTCCGCCGCCTGTTCTTCCCGAGCGTCTTGCGCGCGGGGCCGCAGGCGCTTCGGCTGCGGAGGACTGCGGGGTGTCGGCTGCGGAGGACTGCGGCTCAGCCGCAGCTGGCTTTTCACCGGCTGCGGCAGGTTTTTCTTCAGCGGCCGGAGCCTGTTCAGCCGCGGCCGGCTTGTTCATAATAAAGCAGAGCCTCATCAGGGCGAACTCCACGTGCAGCCGGGGGTTGGTCGCCGCCTTGTAGGCCGACTCGCAAGCTGTCGTAATTCCGAGCGCCTCATAGAGGAACGCCAGCGAACACCTGCCCGCCTGCTCGCGGTAGCGGTTTTTCAGCGAATCCGACATCTCCATCAGCGAATCGATTCCGCCCGACTTCGCCACGGTCAAATCCCTCAGGTGCGAACTCAACGCCCCCACAAAGTGCAGCGCATTGAAGCCCTTTGCCAGAATTTCGTCGAAAGTCTTGAAACAGAAAGCATAGTCCCCCGCGAGGAAATGTTCCACGAGCGAGAAACTGTATTCATAATCCAGAACGTTGAGGTTTCTGATCACATCGGCGTATTTGACGTCCGTTCCGCAGAAGGCGACAGTCTGGTCGAAGATTGTCAGCGCGTCCCTCATCGCTCCGTCGGCTTTTTGCGCGATGACGTGAAGGGAGTCATTGTCTATGGTCACACCCTCCTTCGCCGCCACCATATTCAGGTTCTTCACGATGTCCGGCACCGAAATCCTGTTGAAATCGTAGGTCTGGCAGCGCGAAAGAATTGTCGGGAGGATCTTGTGCTTCTCCGTGGTCGCAAGTATGAAAATCGCGTGTGCAGGCGGCTCCTCAAGGGTTTTAAGGAAAGCATTGAATGCCTGCGAGGACAGCATGTGCACCTCGTCGATGATATAGACGCTGTACTTTCCCACCTGCGGCGGCACCCTCACCTGATCCATCAGGCTCTTGATGTCCTCCACACCGTTGTTGGAGGCTGCGTCAAGCTCGTGTATGCAGTAGGACCGCCCTTCGGCGAACGAACGGCAGGACTCGCATTCCCCGCAGGGTTCCATATCTGCCGACGGATTGGCGCAGTTGATCATCTTTGCGAAAATTCGTGCGGTCGTCGTCTTTCCGACTCCTCTCGGCCCGCAGAAAAGGTAGGCGTGGGCGAGCTGTCCGCGAAGAATGGAGTTCTTGAGAGTCCTCGCGATGTTGTCCTGCCCTATGAGCGTTCCGAAATTCTCCGGCCGGTATTTCCGCGCCGAAACTATGTACTGTTTATCCTGCTGTTCCATTGTTCTCCGGTTCAGTGCAGGCGTTCAAGTCATTTTGATTACCTGCCGGTTTAAGTTTCTCAAGTACGAAACCTGAGTTACCAACCTGCAAATATAAAAAATTCTGCACAATTATTGCAGGTGACCGGGGGATTTAATCCACCCCAATACGGGTATCCCACGAACACCCGACGAATTAGGGTATATGCGAAACTTAAACTGAAAGACATGAAACTTGGAAGAATTTTATCGGCGATTTCGGCGCTCGCGCTTGCGGCGGCGTTTTCTGCGGCCATCTCTACGGAGGCTTGCGCACAGGCTCAGATAAACACGAAAAAAGTGATAATCGGCGATTTCACTCAGAAGACCCTGAAAGTCGTCCTTTCCGGAAATCCAATGATGGACAGCGTGTTGCAGGACGAAGTCAGTTCGCGGTGGCGGGTTTCGCCCTATGAGTTCTGCACTCTCGACGACTTTACGGCGAACCGTACGAATCCGGACTGCTATTTTATGCTGCTCTCAAAGACACGGTATGGCGGGGAAGCCGACCCGGAAGTGGAGTTCCTGATCGTCGTCAAGGGCGGAAAGAAGGCGGAAGAGGGCATTGAAGATATGCTTGAGGTGTGCGCATTCCCTGTGCGGGCGGCGCAGATGCCTTCAGGAAGGGAGTTCGATTTCCTGCCTGCGATGATAGACATAACTCAGGACTATATCGTCAAATCGATGGAGAACGACGCTGTCGGATATGTCGGACTGGGAAAATTCGCCTGCGGGATCGCCGCCACGGTGGGGAAGAACGTCGTTGTGGCGGAGGGAGATGTTTCTCAGAATGTTCCTGAATCCGTGCGCACAAAGGCTTCAAATGCGGGAATTACGTTTGTCGATGACGACGAAGCGGATGAAATCATGTCGTCAGGGGATATGAATTCCGTCGTCTCCTACACTGTAACCCCGGCCAATCAGGGACCGGAGTCATATTGCTATAAAATGCTCATCGGTGCGGGTGACCACCGGCTCTACTATTACCGCCGGCTCTATGTCGGAAAGGACGGAGAGTGCGGATTCAAAGCCTCGGAAATCAACAAGCTTGCCTCAGTGCACAGAAAATAGGGGGTAACCCACGAACACCCAACGCATTAGGGTACATGCGAAACTTAAATGTATAACTTATGATATTGTCAAAGACAGGCAACGGGCTGCGCTATGCCGTGTTGCAGGAGGGGAAGAATGTGGCCTGCTGTTCTTTGAGCGTACGTTGCGGCACGAGGGAGGAAAATGTGACCGGATGGGAGAAGACTTCCGGGACTTTCCATTCCGGGACGGCCCATTTTGTCGAGCACGCCCTGTTCAAGGGGACCGAGGATAAAAGCGCTTCTGTCATAAACGGTTATCTTGAAAGGCTCGGGGGAGAGCTGAACGCCTACACGACAAAGGAAGAAATTGTCCTGCACGCCACCGTGCTCAAGGAGGATATCGGGAAGGCGGCCGGGCTGCTTATGGAAATGGCCACGAGGGCGGTTTTTCCGGAGGATGAAATCGAGGTGGAGAAGACCGTGGTTATGGATGAGATTGCCGGCTACAAGGATTCGCCGGCGGATGACATCTATGACCGTTTCGAGAGCCTGCTTTTTGAGGGCCATCCTCTCAGCGGCCGCGTGCTCGGGACAGCGTCGTCAGTGAAGAAAATCAGTGCCGGGGAGCTTCGGGAATATGTCCGGACGTTCTTCGTTCCCGGGCGCATCGCCTTTTCTCTGGTGTCCCCGCTTCCTGAAGAGGAGGCTGCCGCCCTTGTCGAGAGGCTTGTCGGGGAATATTTCGGGGCGGGGGAAACGGAACCCCGGGGAGGAGGGTCAATCGCGGCTCCGGAGGAATTCGGGGGCAACATTTTTACAAAAACGGTCAACCGCCACAGCCATCAGGCGAACTGCATCATCGGTGCCGCCGCTCCGTCGCTCTACCGCGAGAAGGAGCGCATCACCGCATCGCTGCTGGCGAATATTCTCGGCGGCCCGGCGACCAATTCGATTCTAAATTCCGTCCTGCGCGAAGAAAACGGCTGGGTCTATAATGTCGAATGCAATTACAGCCAGTATGCCGACAGCGGAGTGATGGCAATCTGCTTCGGCTGTGACCGCGATCGGCTCGATGACTGCATCGGCGCAATCGGGGGCGAACTCCTCAAACTCAGAACCGTTCCTTTCTCTGACGAAGAGCTGGCCGCCGCCAAGAAGCAGTTCATCGGGCAGCTTACAATCTCCGCCGAAAACAGCGAGAGCCAGGCTCTGTCCCTGTGCAAGAGCCTCAATGCGTTCGGGACGGTTCAGGACGACGAAGCCGTGCGCCGCAAGATTGATTCCGTCACATCAGGGGACATATTGGCCGTGGCTTCGGAGATTTTCGCCCCGGAGCGACTCTCCAGGCTCATATACCTTTAGTTTCGCCCCGTACCCTGAGATATAACCTCAGGTCACGTGTTCGAAACTTGAGTTATATTTCTTACCTTTGTCACCTATGTTCATCGGATTCATATCGCGCAGGATTCAGTTCAAAGGGAAGGTGGCTTCGGTCTGTGTCGCCGTCAGCTTTCTTGTGATGATTGTGGCCGTCGCCGTGTCCTCCGGTTTCAGGAATGAAATCCGCAGCGGACTGAGCGAGCTCTGCGGTGATGTGGTTCTCACTCCGCTGAACAGAAATTATATGGGCGAGTCCGACCCGATTCCGGTTTCTCCGGCGTTTATGCCCGAAGTCCTGAAACTGGACTGCGTGCAGTCGGTGCGGGGAACAATCTCGAGGGCGGGGATAGTCAGGGAAGGTGACCTGATTCACGGGGTCATATTCAAGGGCGTCGGGGACTTTCAGAGGGCCGACTCCTCCGTCCTGTCCGTATCCGTGCCTTCGCAGCTCGCTTCGCTTCTGAAAATCAGCGTCGGGGATGACCTCCCGGCCTATTTCGTGGGGGAGAAGGTTGTCGTGCGTAAGTTCCGCGTGGAGAGCGTCTATGACGGGATTCTGTCCGGAGAGGACAAGCTGGTGCTATACACCGACCTTCCGACTATGCGGCGGATCAACGGATGGGGGGAAGGCGAGGTTTCGGCGATCGAGATTTCCCTGAAGGAAAGGTTCCGGAGCGAGGAAAGCATCCGGCAGTCTGCGATTGACATAGGCTCGGCGGTTTTCGCCTATTCTTCGGAGGACGAACCGACCGTGGTGGTGACCTCAGTGGTTCAGAGTTTTCCCCAGCTTTTCGACTGGCTGAACCTGATTGACTTCAATGTGCTTGTGGTTCTGGTGCTTATGACCATAGTCGCCGGCTTCAACATGATTTCCGGACTTCTCATCCTGCTTTTCGAGCACATCCCGACCATCGGCCTGCTCAAGGCTCTCGGGATGACGACAGGAGGCATCTCCGCTGTCTTTCTCCGCAGTTCGGCAGTTCTTGTCGCCAAGGGAATGGCTGTCGGCAACGCTGCGGCGCTGTTCCTCTGCCTTCTTCAGCGTCAGACGCACCTGCTCAAGCTTAACCCCGAGAACTATTTCGTCTCTTTCGTCCCGATTCACATCGACTGGTCTCTCATCCTCACCGCCGATCTGCTCTCTTTTGCCGTCATAATGCTGCTTCTGCTCCTCCCGTCCGTGTTCATCTCCAGAATTGACCCGGCCACGACTATGCGGGTGGAGTAAGGTGGGATTCGCTTGTTTCCCTGACGGGAAAACGCGGTTCCCTGCGCTTCGGGTGGGATTCGCTTGTTTCCCTAACGGGAAAACGCGGTTCCCTGCGCTTCGGGTGGGATTCGCTTGTTTCCCTGACGGGAAAACGCGGTTCCCTGCCCCTGCGCCACGGGCGATCTTGCGAGCAGGCGGGAGCGATGTGCAGCTTTCAGCTGCACTTGTTGTCTAAATGAAAAAAAACTGCTGCAAAACGAGTTTTGCGCAGTTTTTTTTCATTTAGACAACGCCATCTTCGATGGCATCGCTCCTATCCTCGTGATCCGGTTGGGATTCGAACCCAAGACCCACAGCTTAGAAGGCTGTTGCTCTATCCAACTGAGCTACCGGACCGGAAAGCTTTAACTTGTTGCTGTCCTTAAATGGGGATGCAAATGTAAGTAAATTCTTTAGATTTGCAAAACTTATATATGACATTGCTGCCCGGAGTCATTTTCAAAATCGACAAAAAATTTTCAGTCACCGACAAACCACGTATGAATTTTCAGCTGCCTCGATTTTGCGCTGCAAGGATAAAAAAGTTCAAATTTGCTTTATTGATAATTAAAACCTATCTTTGTAAACCTGCTTTGACCAATAGAAAACTGTTGTTCTGAGCCTATGAAAGCGTATGACTAAACTGATAACCACCTCAAGAATAAGATATATCTTATTGATACTCACAGCATTGTGCTGGAGGGGGGTATATTGGTTTATATGCACGGTTTTCTCCCCTGACCTCATCGCCAGCCTCCTCGCCTGACTCTACACAGGTTTCATCGATAGAGATTTATTTTCCGGTCGGTTCTTCAAAATATGACCCGTCATTCCGCGGTAACGGAAGGACTGTGTCGCGTTTCGTTAGGGAAACTTCCGCTCTTTCCGAGACACTCACTTCCGGCAGGGTGAAGGTGACTTTCAGCGCCTCGGCCTCTCCCGACGGCGACTCCGCGCTTAACTCTCGTCTCAGTTCCGAGCGTCTTCGCAGTGCGATAGCGGCCCTTGTCGGAGCCGGAATCAGCCCGGATTTTTTCAGCGCAGCCAATTCGTCTTCTGAATTTGTGGGCGTGGTGCCTTTGGAGACCCTTGGAGAGTTGGTTGAGAAGTCCTCTTCTTTTGACGCGGGGCAGAAAGTGGAGATTCGTGATATTCTTGGCGACTCTCTTCTTGCCGATGACGGTAAAATCCGGACGCTCAAAGTCATCGAAGACGGCTCAATCTGGAAAATCCTTTCCGAGAGCTGTTTTCCGTCTATGCGTTCGTTCCGTGCGATAGTTCACGTAGTGGATGAAGATCCGCTTCCGGAGGTTGTCCCGTCAGTCGCGGCCGGAACTGCCCGCGTTCTCGCCCCGCTTCCACCTCTTGCCCGTGCGTCGTCTCCACGGACCGTCGCTGACGGGGCCCAGTCCCCGGACAACGGGAATGCCTGCGACAAGGATGCCTCCCGCCAGTCCGAAGAGAGCCGGCGTCGCTTGACCCTCAAAACCAACGCTCCCTTCTGGGCGCTGATGATCGCGAACGCGGGAGTGGAACTGGATCTCACGGAGAATCTCTCGTTCAATCTTCCGGTTTATTTCGGTACACTGGACTATTTCACCGGCACAGTGAAGTTTCGTACTTTTTTGCTCCAGCCGGAGCTGAGGTGGAACTTCACCCGCCCCGAGGGGCTTTTCCTCGGAGCCCACTTCGGCCTGTGTTATTTCAACTTCGCCGTCAACGGGAACTACCGCATCCAGGATCGTGGCGGCAAGACCCCGATGCTTGGCGGCGGCCTCACTCTCGGATATAAGCTGCACTTCAGGGAACATCCTCGCTGGGGCGTGGAGTTCGCGCTCGGAGCGGGAGCGTACCGCTTTGACTATGACCGTTTTGTAAATGAGGATAACGGACCTTATGTGGACACGATAAACAGGACTTACATCGGTCCGGACAACGCTTCCGTAAGTTTCTTCTATGAGTTCGACCTGGGGAGGGGGAAGAGGAAATGAGTCGGAGGGTTTTGCAGACGTCCCGGTCTCTTCGTTACGAAGTCAGGGGAGCATATGAATGGTTTCTGAAGAAATCGCTTTCAAGCCTCAGGGGTGCGCGCGTGCGCCGCTCTGTTGGAATATTGCTGATTATAAGTTGTTGTATGTCAGTTCTTATGGGCACATCCTCCTGCAATCTGCACCAGTGGCCGGACGAGTGCACCCCCGCGGCTTTGAAACTCGACTTCGTCTTCTCCGCCGACCTTCCTCCTTATCTTACAGTGGATTACGAGGGCACGAAGGGCGAGGCGACAGATGCCGCATCCGCAGGCTCATTCCGTTACACGGTGAAATTCTACCCCGAACTTCCGGACGGGACCTTCTCTCCATCGGCCTCTGAAGACTACACACTCGTTCTCACCAGGGACGACCTTACGACACTGGACTTCAGCGCCGTGACCTATCTTCCGGAAGGAGAGTGGCAGGTTCGCTGCTGGGCGGATTATGTAGAGCGTGGAAGCGCCCGTGACCTGTACTATTTGACGCAGGACTTCAGCGCGATAGCACTCCCGGAAAGTTACACGGCAGGCACCGACCTCAAGGACGCGTTCCTCGGCAGCGCGGAGGTTACCCTCCGCCGCGTTGGCACTCAGCAAGCCCCTGTCACAGCCCGTCTTGAGATGGAGCGTCCGCTAGCGAAATTCCAGTTCATAGCCACAGATTTCGGCGCCCTTGTGACGAAAGTTATGAGGGAGAAGATGTCAGTTGAGGAGTATGGGAAGTGGCTACAGGCGATTCGTCTGGAGCGTGAATCCTCCGGCGCGGGCGCTCCCCGGCCGGAAGCGGGCGCCCCCAACGCCTGGAACCCTTCGAAAGCCCCCGGTTTCACTCCGTCGGACTACTACATCCGGTTCTATTACACGTCGTTCCTTCCGAGCGAGTTCAATATGTTCACGAACAAGCCGATCGACTCTCGCTCCGGCGTGCAGTTCGACTCGGAGTTCACTCCGCTCTCGATGGACGAGGTGCTGATGGGCTTTGACTACGTCCTTGTGAACGGCCTCGAGTCCAGTGTGAGCGTCCAGGTGGCCCTTTACGATAAGTCGACGAACAACCTCCTGTCTCTTTCCCCGGTCATAAATGTTCCTCTCACCCGGAGCAGAATCACGACAGTGCGCGGGGATTTCCTCACTCTCAGCACGGGCGGGGGCATAGGCGTCTGTCCGGACTTTGACGGGGAGTACAACATAACGATACCGTAAACCCCGTATGGGGCCCAAAACCAATGGGGCCCAAAACCAATGAGATACAAAACCATTGATATACAGAACCATAGATATACAGAATCATTGATATACAGGCAGATAAAGATCATCCGCGATAAAAATATACAAAACAATAAATATTTAATTATCAACTAATTACTAACAATTAAACATTATGAAAAAAATCCTTAAATCCATTGCTGCCGTTGCTCTTGTGGCATTTGCGGCATCGTGCTCAAAGGAGCAGGTTGCAGAGCCCGCATCAACAGGTGAAGAGTCCCTTGTAAGCTTCACCGTCGCAACCCCTGCACTTCAGACCAGGGCCATCGCTGACGGCACCACCGTCGACAAGGTGTCCTGCAATGTCTATGACGAGGACGGCGTTCTTATCGACGATATCAGCAAGACCATCGCCATCAGCGGCGGCAGGGCCACGTTCTCAGTCCGCCTTGTGACTGGTCAGAAGTACAGTTTCGTTTTCTGGGCATACAAAGAAGGCGCGCCTTACACTCTTGACACTGCGACAAAGAAAGTGACCGTAAGCTATGAAGGTGCGACGGCCAATGACGAGACCCGTGACGCGTTCTACGCATACGTCGCTCCGGTTCAGATCACCGGGTCCCTCAACCAGACCGTGTCGCTCTACCGTCCGTTCGCCCAGGTGAACTTCGGCGTGAACACCGATGACATCGCCGCTGCAGCAAAGGCCGGCATCGAGGTGAAAAAGTCTTCAGTGAAACTCACCGGCCTGGCAACTGAACTGAACCTTGTTGACGGCACCGTGAGCGGAACCGCGGATGCTGAGTTCGCTCTTGCGGCCCTCCCGGAGGAAAGCCTCACCGTCGGCGGCACCGCATATGGCTATGTGGCGATGAACTACGCCCTCGTGGGAAAGTCTGCAAAAGCCCTCTCAGACGTCACTCTCAAGCTTTATGACAGCGCCGACGCCGAAATCAACACTCTCTCAATATCGAATGTCCCTCTTCAGGGCAACTACCGCACAAACATCCTCGGCAACCTCTTCACCAGCGCCGCCGACTTCAACCTCGTCGTTGACCCGGCATTCGCGGAGCCTGACAACGGCTGGGCCGGCGAGACCTCGGAGCCTTCTCAGGATGCCAGTGGTAACTATCTGATTACCACCGCCGCTGAGCTTGCCTGGATTGCCGAGCAGGTCAATGCAGACTCAGGAGAGCACTTCGGCGGAAAGACCTTCGTTCTCCAAAATGATATTAATCTATACAACTACGAATGGACTCCAATCGGAAAGGATAACAATCACGACTTCAGAGGTACATTTGACGGCAATGGTAAGACCATTTACAATCTTAATGTGTCCAGCTCTGTTATGAACGAGGCCCATGCCGGTCTGTTCGGGACGGTTTCTTATACTTGTGGCCCTCAAACGGGTAACCCCAACACTGATCGCGAGGGTGTAAAGAACCTGACCATCAATGGGGCGACCGTAAAGAGCACTCACTACGCCGGCGCAATCGTCTCTTACTGCCAGTATTCGAAGATTATTGACTGCCACGTGATAAATGCGACAGTTACTTCTTCGACCGAATGGGCTCTCGAAAATGGAAATTGGAGCTGGAACAACGGCGACAAGGCAGGTGGCGTTGTAGGTTACATTAACGGTGTCATACTGAGCGGTTGCTCCGCAGAGTATGTGACTGTCACCGGTTACCGTGACCTTGGCGGAATTGTCGGTTACGCGCGGAACTATACAGATTATAGCTGCGTAATTTCCGGATGCTCAATCGACAATGTAACCATAAATGTTGACAAGACCCATAATTATAAGGGATATGATTCTGACAGCAGATACGATGCGAATTCCATCGTTGGAGAAGCAACATCTGAAGTAACAGTCGGAAGCGGCAACACCGGTACAGCAATCATCAACTACTGATGTTCGGCGGCTATTTAATTAGCCGCCATCGATATGAGATGAGGGGGTGACCAAAAAGTCACCCCCAATTTTGTGCAGAGAACGTATGCTATCAATTCTCCCAAATTTGGGATTTTTCATCTCCCAAGTTTGGGAATTTTGATAATTTCACTAATTTTACGATGGTGCGGAACCGCTGCGGGAATGTGCTGAAACCGGCGGGCGCCGTTGTTGCCATATGAAAGAAAGTCCGGAAACAAACCAGTACAATGCGGGCGGGGCAAAGACCATAGCCCCGTTTTCGAAGGTGATGTATGTGATGGCAAAGCCTGCGGGGGCGAGATGCAATCTTGCCTGCGACTACTGCTATTATCTTGAGAAAACGGGGATGTCGCCCCAGACCCGGGGAGGGAAGACCGATATGGACGATGAACTTCTTGAACTTTACATTCGGGAATACATCACCGCCCAGACCACGCCGTATGTCCTTTTCACCTGGCACGGGGGCGAGCCTCTCCTGAGGGGCGCAGACTTCTACCGCAAAGCTCTTAAACTGCAGAAGAAATATGCCGGAGGCCGGGCGGTTGACAACTCCATCCAGACAAACGGAACTCTGATAAACGAAGAATGGTGCAGGCTCTTCAAGGACAACGGCTTTCTTGTCGGGGTGTCGATCGACGGACCGGGGGATATCCACGACCATTTCAGGCAGAACCGCGCCGGCTCTCCGAGTTTCGACAGGGTTATGCGGGGAATTGAACTCCTGAACCGGTACGGGGTGGAGTGGAATGCGATGGCCACCGTCAATTCACGGAACGCGTCACATCCGGAAGAGTTCTACGAATTTTTCAAGAAGATCGGCTGCAGATACATCCAGTTCACTCCTGTGGTTGAACGGTTCAAAAAGGTGGATGGCAGACTGGTGCTTGCCGCTCCGTCGGACACCGATGCCGTCCTCGCCGGGTTCTCCGTGACACCAGAGCAGTGGGGGGATTTCCTGTGCGGAATCTTCGACCTCTGGTGGCCGGGCGATGTAGGGAAACAGTTCATACAGATTTTCGACTCCACACTCGCGAACTGGATGGGGCGGCCGCCCGGAGTGTGCACGCTCGCCCGGGAATGCGGCCACGCCGGCGTGCTGGAGCACAACGGGGATGTCTATTCCTGCGACCACTTCGTCTTCCCCGACCACCTGCTTGGAAACATCCGTGAAAAGACCCTCGTCGAAATGATGTACAGCCCCCGGCAGCAGAAGTTCGGAATGGCGAAATACACGGACCTCCCGAGGCAGTGCCGGGAATGTGAATTCCTCTTTCTCTGCAACGGCGAATGCCCGAAAAACAGGTTCGCCCTCACAAAGGACGGCGAACGGAATCTCAATTATCTCTGCGAAGGCTACAGACGCTTTTTCCGCCACTCCGCCCCCGCGATGCGTACAATGATGAACCGGATCCTCTCGCTTGAGACGCGTCTCAAATGAGAGAATCCGGTTTGCCTGTAGCCGAGATAAGTCTACTCGACTTTGTAATTCCGGTCGTATTCCCTGCTCCAGAGCTTCATCGCCTCACGGTCATCAAGAATGTGCCCGTCGCGAGGATTCAGCTGCATTGAGCGTCCGAGTCTCTGGGCTATGTTGCCGACCTGCATACAGTGCGTGCTCAGGCAGGCCTCTTTCAGAGTCGCGTTCAGCGGAGTGCCTTTGCGGATGGCATCGAACCAGTTCTGGAAATGGAAGGCATCGAGCGCCTGAGACGGGTTGAACCTGTCGTCGCTTCTGAACACCAGATCGGATTTGACATCTTCAATCACATTTCCCGCCAGATCAAGAATTTTGTAGGAATTGCTTCCGTCGCTCAGGAGAGTGGCCTTTGTTCCATAGAAGGCAATACCGTTTCTCATTCCGTCATTCGGGGTTGTTATGCAGCTTCGGCCTTCCCAGGAAAGAGTCGCCTTGTCGCCGTACTGAAGGGTGACGAGTTGAGTGTCAGGCGTTTCCCAGTCGTCCTGACCGACATAGTGGTAACGCCCGCCGACAGAAGAAACCTGAGTCGGGTACTGATCCTCAAGTTTCAGTCCCCAGCGGAGAAGATCCACGAAATGGGTCCCGTTGTTCAGGGCTTCACCCGTTCCCCAGTGCCAGAACCAGTGCCAATTATAGTGGACTATGTTGTCTTTGAATTCTTTCACGCGCGGAGCCGGCCCCTGCCAGGCATCCCAGTCGAGGTTGTCCGGAACAGGAATCACTTTTCCCTTGCCTATCGGGCCTCTGTTTGCCGTATACCAGGATTTTGCGAAGTGGACCTCGCCGATTTCCCCGTTTCGTACTCTCTGAATGCCCTCCACGAGTTTCGGCCAGGAACGCCGCTGGGTGCCGACAGTAATTACGAGGTCTTTGTATTTCTCCTGAGCCCTCAGAAGCATTTCGTTTTCGGCAGGACAGTATGAGGTGGGTTTTTCAAGATACACGTGCTTTCCCGCCTGCAGAGCCATCACCGCGGCCGTGGCGTGCCAGTGGTCAGGCATAGCGATTACGACTCCGTCAATATCCTCTCTTTCAAGCATTTTCCTGTATTCCGGTTCGCTGTCAGGGCGGGTCCCCGTCAGTTTCTCGACATCCTTGACGCATCTTTCGAGAGCGTTGGAATCGCAGTCGCAGACGCACTTCACCTCGCATAGCGGCATCTTGCAGAAACTGGTGGCCAATGCCCGGCCGCGGCTGTTTACTCCGGCGACTCCAAGTCTTATGACATCACCCTCTCCGATTTTTCTCGGTTTTGCCGCCACCGGAGCAGTTGCACAGCCTGTGGCGAGGCTGCCGAGCGAGAAGGCCGCGGTCAGTGCGGCCGCCTGCTGTAAAAATTCTCTTCTTGTTGACATAATTTATTGATTTTTAAGATTATTCTTTTTTATGACACGCTTCGCAAGTACTGCACAGCCCCAAATGAGCAGTCTCAGGACGAGTAAAATGAGATAGAGCATGAACGCGAGCGTCACGACGTAGCCGAGCGTCATATACAGTTCGCTCAACGGTCTGTCCCAATGGACAATAGCGAATATGTTCAGGGCATATGCGACTCCGAGGCACGCGGCAAGCCACCACAGTTCCCTGCGTATGCGTGTTCCAGATATGATTAAGTCTTTCATTGTTTCGAGTAAAATTATTCTCCTGCTGATTCCGGATGGAATTCTTCTTTCCCCTTGCGGTTCAGCCATTTAGAATTTCATATAGTCCGTCTTGTACTCTTCAGGGAATCTGACTGAAGTCCCGCTCTCCATCGCGAGATTGCCGAGCAGGCAAAGGGTTGTTGCACAGTAGGCCTCATCGACCAGAGAATCGACTCTCTTCCCGCTCAGACAGGAATCGCAGAATGTCTCCAGAATGAGATCTGACCCGTCATTGTCCACCCCGATCATGCTTTGCCCCGGATTTATCACCGCCTCCGATTCCTCAAGTATCCTGTGAGGGATATATTCGCTCTTGTACTCAGGTCTCCAGCTCGGTCCTGCGGTCGGAACTGCCGCGAACACATTTGACTTTATGTTGTCGATGAGCTGTTTGATTCCGTATGTGGAATTGTCCTCCTCCAGATAATACAGGCCCTTCGAGAGATCCATAGTGCCCCGGTGCCCGAGAATCTGGTCCTCCATTCCGTTGTATTTGTTTGAGATGAGGGACTCGTAGGCGATTTTTCTCCCGTCCGCGAACCTGTATATGACATTCACGCTGTCATATACCTCCCTTCCGTCCTTCCAGAACACTATGTCACCGTATCCGACGGCTTCCGAAGGCATCTTGCCGGCCGCCCAGGTGCAGATCTCCAGCTGATGGCAGGCGAGTTCGGTCATAAGACCTCCGGAACTCTCCCTGTAAAGCCTCCAGTTTATCGCCCGTTCAAACTCCGGGGATGGAACAGGGCGTCTCCAGTCCGCGTTTCTGAACCAGTGGCAGCGCATTCCCACAACATCGCCGATAAGCCCGTCCCGAATGAGTTTCACCGCTTCTATGTACTTCTGGTCGAACATTCTCTGCATACAGTAGAACAGTACGCGATCATTCCCCCTGTAAGCATCATAGACCTTTTTGCATTCCTCGAAAGTGAGTGCCATTGATTTCTCGCAGAAAACGTGCTTTCCCGCGTCCATACAGTCGAGAGTGATGCGTGCATGGCTTCCGAGCGGGGTGGAAATGACCACTCCGTCAATTCCAGGCAATTCTTCGAGCATTTTTCCGTAGTCCGCATATGTCTTCGCGGAAGGAACCAGAGCGTGGGCGGCTTCCAGATTCGGGCTGTATGTGTCGCAGAGGGCGATGATTTTCGCATTCCGGAGTTTCAGCAGATTGTGAATATGATACTGGCCTCTCGACCCCACTCCGATGAGGGCTATGTTTGCGACTCTGCTGTCCCGCTTTTTCTCCTGAGTTTCATCCTGTTCCACGCAGGATGACAGCCAGGGAGCCACCGGGAGGATCGCCGCCCCGCCGGCTATTATGCCCAGTTGCTTTATAAAATGTCTCAAGCCCAAATCAACATGTTCCATAACTGTATTATTACAAATTTAACTTACGTTTCGCACTTGCAAAACTTGAGTTATAAATCATATATTTCATATTCCGCACCGGGGAAGAATGCGAGAATTTTCCCCCTCTCGTCTTCATCCGCCATCATCAGCGCGGTGCTCAGAACCTCCACATCCAGAGGACTGTCTCCGCTCACCGCCACCATTTTTCTGCCCGTCACCGGTTCACCCGTCCGAGGGTTCACAATGTGGCCGTCATAGGACGGGGTGTTGCCCGAGGTGGAGAGTGTCCTGTTCCTGAGTTCCACATTTGAAATCACCGTGTGGTTGAACGGGTTCACGACACCCACTTTCCAACAGTCTCCGCAGGGATGATGCCCCAGGGCAAGGATGGAACTGTCTCCGAAGTCCACGAATGCATCTGTGACGCCCTTTGAAACCAGAAGACTGCGGCAGTATTCCAGGAAATATCCCTTGGCGAATCCTCCGAAATCCAGACGGTTGCCCATCAGTGAGATTCTGCCTTCCTCGTCAATGAAAATATCCCCCATTTTGCCGCCTGCCACATCGAACAGCCCGAGAGTTTTTTCCCGATAGTCACGGGCAATGCGGAGAATCTCTCCGAGTTCCTCACTGATGCTCTGGTTGCGTATGTCGCACGCCTTGTTCAGCCTTCCGACTTCGCTTTCGTCTGAAAACCGGTTCAGCATTCCGTCAGTTTCCCGGGCTTCCCGAAGAAGAGTCTGCCAGACGTCCACCATAAGCTCACGTCCGCTTCCCACTGCGACAAGATCGAATCTTGTCCCCATAATGAGCGGAATGTGCCCGTGAAAAAGCTTTTCGCTTTCCAGATATTCAACAGTGTCGTTTCCTGTCACCATTTTTCGGATCCGTCAGTTCAGTTTTTCAGTTCCTGCAATTCATTTTCCGCGAAACAGTTCCCGCAGTTCAGTTCTTGAGTTTCCGTTTCGCGATTTCGACAGATTCTGTCGTCACAAAGTATTTGGTGAGTGCATTCCCCATCTCCCAGCCGTTGAGGCTGCTCTTTTTCAGGAGTATGGAGGTGAATGCCTCTCCGACTTTGTTGAAATGCTCCTCGTGCGGAAGCCTTTCAGAGTCTGGAACCTGAACGAGATACACACCCTCACCGGCTTTCAGAAGCGTTGCAAACGGATATTCCTCCTTCAGCAGTTTTTCCGCCGCCAGAGCCGTGGATTCGTCCTTCGTGCGGATGTAGAGTTCCCTTTTGTATCCTGTGGTCTCGTCCTGAATTATTTCCAGAACCGATCTGCTCCCTGGAACCCTCTGGCGGAAGCTGTCCGCCGCCCCGTCGGCCGGAGAGAAGTTCCACTTCATTGAGATTTTCACTTCGACCCCCTTGACTTCAAAATCCAGACAGCCGTTGGAGAGAACTTCCAGAGAACCGTCTCTTATGTCCTTGGAAAGATACTCCGGGAAATCCTCGGCTCCGGTAACGGTCTGATATTCAGCTTTTGAAATCACTGTCGGGTACATATCCGCACCGATGATCCGGATGTCGGACCGCTCTATCCGGGTCTCCGGGAAACACTCCCAGAAAGCGAGGTCTATGAAATGGGTGGTGACATCTGCGATGCCATAGCCCTGCTGTGCCACATCGAAGTACCACTCCGGCCGGGTCACAGGTTTTCCGGACACATATTTGCAGAAATAATGGACATCATCCACCTCATAGGCCCCGTCCATCTTGCCGAAAATGTCCTTTTCCTCCATCAGAGACCTCACTATGCGGTTAAGGATCTCATATCTTTCGGTCATCATGTCATAGGTGACAATCCCCTTCTTTTGTGCCTCCCCGTATGACTCGGAAAGGAGGACGTAGTCTTTCGATTCGATGGCCATAGGTTTGTCTGACAAGACATTATAGCCGAGTTTCACCGCTTTTCGGATGTATTCGGCCTTTTTGCCATTGTTCCCCGCCAGCACCACGAACTCTCCTTCATCAGCCTTCGGGATGCGTTCCAGCCAGTCATCCTCACTGCAGATGTCCAACACCCAGCGCGTGGGATTTTCCTCTCTTGAGTTGTAGCCCTTGACTGCGGAGACGTAGGCATCGAGTTCCCTGCCCGCCGGGGCAAAGACCTTTACGGTGTCAGAGACCCCCTCCAGACTCTTCTTCTGAAGAAGGCTGGCGTGAAAATGGCCGGGATCAATCACGGTCATTCTGAGTTCCCTTTCCTTCGGGGTTGAACAGGCTGCAAGCATAAGCACAAGGCAGACAATCGCTCCGGATTTCATCGTTTGAGGGATTTAAGAAGTTTCTTCGCGTCCTTTTCGCCCGCTTTCATCGCATCTGAAATCCTGACAGGCTTTCCTCCTGCCTTGACGCTCATATTGGACGCTTTCATAAATGCGAAGATTTCCAGAGTCTCCTCCTTTGACACAGGAGGGATTCCGCTCTCGAAAAAGTCGAGAACAGCGTGAAGCAGAGGAAGATAACCTTCGTAATTTCCAGTTGTTACAGCCCCCTTTTCAGTGATGGCCGTACCTCCGTAAACATTCGGGCCGGTCTTTATCGCGCGGAAAACTCCAATTCTGCCGTCGCTCCATTTGCCGGTAACGACATCTCCTTCCTCCGAGCTGACTCTCACAACTTCCTCGCATCCTGCGCCCATCGCGGTGAAAAGTCCCTCCACTCCGTGAATTCCGTAATATCCGAAGTCAGGGTGGGTCGGTTCCGGATGGTGCGGAGAATAGATGTCCGCTCCCTTCACCTTTCCGTATTCTCCTGCCGCGAGTTTGCCGGCTTCTTTGGCAAAGCGGATTGCGGAAGATGAGAAGGTGACAGTGCCGTATTCTTCAGCGAGACGGAATATGGCGATCGCCTCTCCGAGAGTCGCGCCTATGGGTTTGTCGATATAGACCGGCTTCCCGGATTTGAAAACCGGCAGTGCCTGTTCGAGGTGAAGATGCCCATCGTTGGTTTCGATGAATATGCAGTCGCTCTCCGCGATAACTTCATCGATGGAAGAGGCTATTTTAACCCCATATTTCTTCACTTCCTCAATGTATTTCGGAATCCTTGAGGATGCGGACTCGATGGCTGTCGTGCCGTAAGGGTAGGCGACTACGACCTCATATTTTTCGATGTACGGGTCTCCGGTTCCCTTTTCGTTCAGAAGTTTCGAGAATGCGGTGGAGTGCGAAGTGTCAAGTCCGATTATTCCGAGCTTCACGACATTTTCCTGCGCAGAAGCAAGGACGGAGATGAAT
>CAVEHG010000009.1:0-9055 GCA_963615405.1 bacterium
ACATAATATCGCCATCACCTCACATCCACAGCGAGCTTTCCACCCGGAGGCTTATGCTGGACGTGATCATCGCGCTGATGCCTGCGGTGATTCTTTCCTGCCTCCTCTACGGCTGGAAGGAACTTCTCCTGCTCGCGGTCAGCGTCGTTTCCTGTGTCGGCATCGAGTATCTCATCAACAGGTTCCTGCTGAAGAAGCCGATTTCGATAACCGACCTTTCCGCAGTTGTGACGGGTATTCTCCTCGCGCTCAACGTTCCGGTGTCCTGCCCCTGGTGGGTTCTCGTCATCGGTGCGGTCATCGCGATCGGAGTGGTGAAAATGACCTTCGGAGGTCTCGGACAGAACGTGTTCAACCCGGCAATCGCCGCCCGCGTGTTCCTGCTCCTTTCCTTCCCGGTCTATATGACCGACTGGGCATACACCCCGACCGGAGTTTTCGGCAGCGTAGACGCAGTTTCCGGCCCGACGCTTCTGGGCGTTCTCAACGAGCAGGGTATCTCCGCTCTCGGAACCTTCGACTGGAGAATCCTTCTTCTGAACACCTGTGGGGGGTCTGCCGGAGAGCTTTCCGCAATCGCGCTTCTTGCCGGCTTCGTCTATCTCCTCTGCCGCAAGGTCATCAAGCCGTGGATTACCCTTTCCATTCTCGGAACAGTGGCCATCTTTGCTCTTGTGCTCGGTCTCGTGCAGAATCCGGAAATGGGTGCGGGCAACTTCATCCTCTTCAACCTCCTCACCGGCGGTCTGCTTCTGGGAGCGATCTTTATGGCGACAGACTATGTGACATCTCCGATGAGCGCCTGGGGCGGAGTCGTCTATGGCATAGGCATCGGTGTCCTGACGATGCTCATCCGCTACTGGGGGGCATATCCGGAGGGCGTTTCCTTCGCCATCCTCATAATGAATATGACGGTTCCTCTGATAAACAAGGGATTCCATCAGAAAAAATACGGGAGGAAATAAGCAATGGCAATGAAATCTACATTCAGGAATATGGCCGTTTGTCTGACGGTCATCTGCGTGGTTTCCTCCGCGCTTCTTGCCGGTGTGTACGCCCTCACCAAGGCTCCGATCGAGAAGGCGGACGCTGCCAAGCTCACCGGGGCGATAGGGGAGGTACTTCCTCCGTTCGCAACGCTTTCAGAGGAGCAGAGCATCGAATTCGACGGCAAGACATATTCATATTATGAAGTCGCCGACAGTGCAGGCGCCGTTCTCGGCTATGCGGTCAAATCCGCTGCCGGCGGATTCGGCGGACCGGTAAACCTTATGGTCGGAGTCCTTCCCGACGGTACGGTCTATAACACCAAGACCCTGTCCCACAGCGAGACTCCGGGACTCGGAGCAAAGTGCACGGAGCCTGATTTCGCGGACCAGTTCAAAGGGAAAAATCCGGCGGAGACCAAGTTTTCCGTAAAGAAGGACGGAGGCGACATTGACGCAATCACGGCCGCCACAATCACTTCCCGCGCATACACCGAGGCTGTGGCTCTTGCTGTCTCGATCACCAAGGCCATAAAAGGCGAGGCAGTCGATGCAACCGAAGGCGCGACATCCGTAAACAATGGAGGAAAAGACAATGAGTAAGCTTAAATACATAGTTAACGGTCTCGTCAAGGAGAATCCGACATTCGTGCTCCTTCTCGGAATGTGCCCTACGCTGGCGACGACCACCTCTGCAATCAACGGAATGAGTATGGGACTCGCCACGATGTTCGTGCTCATCCTTTCCAATATGGCGATTTCCGCCGTTGCCCGCTTCATTCCGGACAAGGTGCGCATCCCGTCTTACATCGTCATCATCGCGACTTTCGTGACACTGCTCCAGTTCCTGATGCAGGCCTATGTTCCGGCAATCTACGAGACCCTCGGCCTCTTCATTCCGCTCATCGTGGTGAACTGCATCGTGCTCGGACGCGCCGAGGCCTTCGCCAACAAACACACTGTGGCCGAGTCTGCCTGTGACGGAATAGGCATAGGCCTCGGATTCACAATCGCCCTGACCATACTCGGACTTGTCCGTGAGATTCTCGGAAACGGTTCCGCATTCGGCTGGAAGTTCATTCCGGGCGACGGAATTCTCGTGTTCGTCCTCGCTCCGGGCGCGTTTATGGTGCTTGGGTACCTCATCGTGCTTTTCAGAAAAATCACCGCTAAAAAATAGGGGAGAACGGAATTATGGAATATGTAATCATCATCATATCAGCGATATTCGTAAACAATATCCTGCTTTCGCAGTTCCTCGGAATCTGTCCGTTCCTCGGAGTTTCCAACAAGCTCTCGACGGCGGTGGGTATGTCAGGAGCTGTCTGCTTCGTGATCACCCTTTCGACGCTTGTGACCTATCTGCTGAACAGCTACCTCCTGCTGCCGAACAGTCTCAACGGCAATACGGACCTGACTTTTCTCCAGACAATCGTGTTCATTCTCGTGATCGCGGCTCTCGTGCAGATGGTTGAGATTGTTCTCAAGAAGGTGAGCCCGTCGCTCTATTCGGCTCTCGGAATCTTCCTTCCCCTGATCACCACCAACTGCGCCGTGCTCGGTGTGGCTCTGATTGTGGTAACCAAAGAATTCACCTTCGGTCTTCCGTCGCATATGCTCAATCTTGGCGAAGCTGTGGTCTATGCCTTCGCGACATCGGTGGGCTACGGCCTTTCGATGATTCTCTTCGCCGGCATCCGTGAGAACCTTGCGCTGAACGACATCCCTAAGCCTTTCAGGGGCATTCCGATTGCGCTCATCACAGCCAGCGTTATGGCGATGGCGTTTATGGGCTTCTCCGGGCTTGTTTAGGACTGTCCTGCGTTGTGCATTTCTGCGGATTTCTGCTGAATTTAGTATATGGCTTTTGCTTTTGTCTCAAAATGAGCTAAATTTGTGAAATCTTTTAAGGTTTGGCAAAAGATTCGATTAAAAATTTGACAAAAACACAATAAACACATAACAAAATGAAAATCAAACATTTATTTCTTTCCCTCCTTGCAGTGGCCACTGTGGCCGCAACGGGCTGCAAGAAAGAGGAGTTGAGCGATCCGTCACTGAAACTCAACCCTTCATCACTTGAATTCGGGGCGGCTGCCGGGACACAGAAGGTTCTGGTCGATGCGAATCAGGCGTGGGATATTGAAGAAATTGATGAAGACTGGATCGCTTTGAGCGAGGAAAGCGGAAAAGGCGCGACCACCATCGAAGTCACCGTCAAGGCCAACACAGGTCTGACAAGAACGGCAAAAATTGTTTTCCACTGCTCAATCAAGAAAAAGACCCTCAAGATCACACAGACCGGTGAAGGCAAGGTGGAGACAATCACTGTCAAGGAGTTCATCGAGAAGGCCGACACAGAGAACGAATACACCCTCAGCGGTACGGTTTCCGGGTTCAGTTCCCAGTATTGCAGTTTTGACCTTACCGACGAAACAGGAAAGATTTATGTCTACAGCGTCACAGATGCAAGCAAAGCGGAATACAAGGACAAGATTGCGAACGGCGGTAAAGTTGTTCTGTCAGGAAAGTATAAGTATTATGAAAACAAGAGCCAGCACGAAGTTGTCGAGGCTACCATCATTTCCTACGAGCCAGGCGAGGCTCAGGACTACAGTAAGGCTGAGGCAAAGTCAGTCGCTGAATTCATTAAACTGGCGGAAGAGGATACATATTACAAGCTCACAGGAAAGGTCAGCAATTTCAACTCAACATATCTTAACTTCTATCTTACCGACGACACCGGTTCCATATACGTTTACGGCGCGTCCAACCCCAACAAGCTCACTATAGCTGACGGCGGAACCGTGACAGTTGCCGGACCATACAAAAACCACGAGGGTATAAATGAATGTCTCAACCCTGTAATCCTTTCATTCGAGGCCGGCGAGGTTGAAACGGGCAAGGTGACCGGTGTCGCTGTTGCCGTGAGCACAAATGGATTTCTTCTCAAAACCGAGGCAGATGAAAACAATGGTCTCGTTTACGCCTTCGACTCCAAATACAAGCATACGGTCAAAGTGGGCGACAAAGTTACGGTGGAAGGAACCAAGACCACTTACAATGATGTCCCGGAAATTACCGGTTATGATGAGTCGAAAATCACGGTCATCTCAAGCGGCAACACGGTTACCCATCCTGACGCGACAGAGATAACCAAGGACAACATCGCTTCCTACAATAACCTCTTCGGTTATGTAAAGACTACAGGGAAGCTCTCAATCAGCGGAACCCATTACAATATTGTAATCGATGGCGCAACCGTCAAGGGAACCCTTTCCTATCCGGTTACAGAAATGGTCCCTTCAACGCTCAACAACAAGAATTTGGATGTAACCGGCTATTTCGTGGGAATTTCCGGCACAAGCGACAAATATTTCAACATCCTTGTCACAGACGTAAAAGAGTCTGCGGTTCAGCCGGAGCCTGAACCTGATCCTGAAATCAAGGACGGAAAGCTTACTCTTGTGATTGATGACGTGAAGGCAAAATTTACTGCTGCCACCATTGAGAACGAAAACGACGGATTTACAGCTACTATCAGCGGATTTACAATCAAATTCTGGAAAGCGTCAGGCTCGACTAAACCGGTAGCTCCTACAGATTTGTTAAAATTGTATAAGGGGCATGCCTTGACGATTTCATCCACAGAAAAGAAAATTAAAGGCGTTGAGTTCACTTGTTCCGAGACGAAGTATTGTGTAGATATTACGGTTAATTCAGCCAGTGATACTGTAGTTAAGGCTTCCGGCACCACTTTAACCTGGACCGGTACAGCAGTGAATGAATTCAAGTGCACGGCGGCAGCCGGACAGTGCCGATTCAATAAAATTGTCATTACGGTCGAGTAATCTTGTCTGACGAATACGAATGGATTTCATCTAAGGGAAACCCGCTGCCAAGGCGGGCTTCCCTTAAGTTACGAATAAGAAGCTCATCCACACGAATAAGAAACACATCCAAATGAAGTCATTGTTCCGTCTGTCGGCATTTCTGCTGATGTTCTCTCTCTTCCTATCCTGCGACAAGCTGGGAACGGAGGAGAAGGCCGGCGACATCTCCGTGTCGCTGAGGAGTTCGTATGCCACGGACGAGAAGGGAAGCGTCTTTGTCGCCGTGAAGGCATCCGGAGAGTGGACGCTCTCCCTCGATTTCGGGGATGATTCCGAAGCCTGGGCGTGTTTCTGGGCGGACGGCGAGGAACAGACATTTTCCGGAAAAGGAAACAAGTCCAACGTCATCCTGAACTACGGGCGGAACACCGGCGACGCGCCGAGAACTCTCAGCATTGTCCTGACCTCCGGGTCGTCGGAGACGAGCTGCACTCTGGTTCAGAATTCGGCCGACTCCTCTTCGTATGTGACCAGGGACGGCGGCTCCTCCGATGCGAGCCCTTTCGGCTGGCTCGAATTGCCTGAGACCGGGTCCGGAGACGGGTTGAAATACATCTGGCACAATATGACCGTGAACGGCAGGCAGCAGAGAAACTATTCCCTCTACTGGAAGCAGAGCGACTATCTCGCCATCTGGGTGGCCTATCCTTTGAACGAAGGCCTGATCGGCTCCAGCACCGGCCGTTCCAACGCGTGGGCGTACGACCCGTTCCTTCCGTATTCCCTTCAGCCGGCAATAGTCAACGGCGGTTTCGGATACTCCGGTTACGACCGTGGACATCAGATTCCTTCCGCGGACCGTTACATCGGCAACTCCAACGAGCAGACTTACTATGCCACGAACATCACAGCTCAGCTAAGCGGCTTCAACCAGGCAGTCTGGATGAAACTTGAGGATAAGGTTCGTGACTGGTCCCGAAAGGCCGACACACTCTATGTCGTCACCGGCTGTGTCGTCAGCGATGACTGCGGCTTCATTACCGACAGGGGCGGGCACCGTCTCACCGTGCCGTCGGCCTACTACAAGGCGCTGCTCCACACCAGCTCCGCCCACGGCTACTCCGGCTGTGCAATCTGGCTCGAACACAAGTCCCGTTCCGCCCTGGTCAACCGGTCGGATATGATGTCAATCGACGCACTTGAAGAGAAACTTGGGATAGACCTTTTCGTGAACCTCCCGGCTAAAGTCGGCGAGGCCAAGGCCGCCGAAATCGAGGCCAAGACTCCGCCGGCGAATCTGTGGAATTTGTAATGCCCCTTATACACAAATAGCCTCCCCCCCCAAAAAAGCGACACCCCCCAAGCGATACACCAGAACGACAACTCCAAGCGACAACCCCAGAACGATAATCCCGGAACAATAACCCCGGAACGATAAGCACAAAACATGAAACGTTTATTTACCGTCATCACCCTCCTGCTCCTTCTGTCCTTTTCGACATTCGCGCAGAAGACGAAGCAGAACTATGTCATCGGATTCTACAACCTTGAGAACCTGTTCGACACATACGACGATCCCGTGAAAAACGACCAGGAATACACCCCGGAGGGCAAAAATCACTGGACCGAGGCGAAGTACAACAAGAAGCTCCACAATATGGCGACGGTCATCCGCGCAATGGCCGACAACAACAGGCGCTGGCACACGATTCTCGGCATCTCCGAGATCGAGAACCGTCTCGTGATCGAGGACCTTGTAAGTCAGCCGGAGATTGCCGAGGCGAACTACGAGATTGTCCACTACGACAGTCCTGACCGCCGCGGAGTTGACGTGGCGCTGCTCTACAAGCCAGACCAGTTCAAACTCCATGAGAGCGAGTCCATTCCGTTCGACTTCAATTCCAAGATAGATTTCTCCGACACCGACACCTCCTATTTCAGGACCCGCGACATCCTTATGGTGCGCGGCGAGCTTGCCGGTGAGGAGTTCGCCTTCTATGTGGCCCATCTTCCGTCGCGTATTGGCGGCAAGGGCGGAAATCTCCGCAGCCGCGGAGCGGAAATCATCTACAACCACTCCCGCCGTCTGGAGGCGCTCCATCCGGGAATCAAAATCGTGGTTATGGGTGATATGAACGACAATCCGACCGACGAATCGATGGCCAAATACCTCCACGGCCAGGAGAAGCTTGAAGATGTGACCCCGACGGAGTTCTACTCTCCTTATGTGTCCATGCTCAAGGCCGGCTACGGCTCGCTCTGCTACCAGGGCGTCTGGAGCATCTACGATCTCGAACTCGTGAACTACGCGCTCGCCTGCGCGCCTGACGGAGGCCTGAAGATACAGCCCGTGACCAAAAACCGTGACAAGGAGTACCACGGAGTGATTTTCAAACGGCCGTGGATGACCACCCAGAAAGGTCAGTACAAGGGCTATCCGTTCCGAACATTCTCCAACGGCTCGTTTGTCGGGGGGTACAGCGACCACTATCCGACCTACATCGTAATCGGCAAATAGGGCGCGGAACCCCCAAAAATGGATTGCTGCGTTATGCTCCCCGTACGAAATCCTCATTACCTGAAGGTAACTGAAAACAATTAACACCAAAAACGATATGATTAAAAAAATCTTAATGGCTGCGGCGGCGCTGCTCTGCTCGCTCTCCATCTTTGCCCAGACCGGCGAAGGCGGAGGTGTGAAGGGAACGGTGGTGAACCGCGCCGGACGTGTGCCGGTTCCGAATGCCCGCATCACAATCGTGAAGGACGCCGAGGCGGTGGTCGAAGACTGTTCGAAAACCGACGGTTCCTTCCTCTTTGAAGGTCTCGCTGACGGACAGTATCTTATGACCGTCGAGGCTGCCGGCTTCCTGCCCTCACGCATCAACCTCACCGTCGAGGGATATGTGAAAGACCTCATCTTCGTTTCGCTTGTCGCAGAACAGAGCGTCGCTGAAGTCGATGACTCGAACTTCGCGGAATTCGATATGGAGGATTCCGGCTACACCGACACTCCGGCCATCCTTTTCGGAGCCAATGACCCCTACAACAACATCGTGGGTTACGGATTCAGCGACATCCGTTTCAAGAACAGGGGATATGCGAACGAAAGCCAGGATGTCCTCCTCGCAGGAGTGCGGATGAACGATGCAATCACCGGCTACTCTCCGTACTCGCTCTGGAGCGGCCTGAACGAGGCTATGCGCTCCAAAGAGTCGACCATAGGCACGGAGACTTCTGACTATCTCCTCGGAGGCTATAACGGAGTCACCAACATTCTTGCAAACCCTGCATCGGTGCGTCCGGGATGGAGGTTCAGCCTGTTGAGCAATTCTGCTCTCTACCGTCTTCGTCTGATGGCGAACTATGCTTCCGGAGAACTTGACAACGGATGGTCTTTCGCGGCCAACGTTTCCGCCCGTCTCGGAGGAAACGACTGGGTGGAGGGAGTTTACTACCGCTCCTTCGCCTACTACCTCGGAGCCGAGAAGAAAATCAACGACAATAACCGTCTCGCCTTTATGGTCTTCGCATCTCCGGGACAGAGGGGCGCACAGAATGCTTCCACACAGGAAGTCTATGACCTTATGTGCGACAATATGTACAACTCCAACTGGGGCTACCAGAACGGAAAGGTCCGCAACTCCCGCGTGCGCAGCACCCACGAACCGGTCTTCATCCTCAAGTACAACACCACTCTTTTCGACAATCTCGAGGCCAGCATAACCGCCCTCTACCGCACGGGAAAGAACGGGTACTCGGCTCTCGACTGGTACGACTCGGCAGACCCGCGCGCGGACTACTACCGCAACCTTCCGAGCTACTACTATATGGCCGATTCCGAGTGGGACCGCAACGACAGGGACAAGTACGCCTATGCGGAGTATGCCTGGCAGCGCGACGAGAACACGCAGCATCTCGATTGGGACCGCCTCTACAACATCAACTACAACGCAGCAGACGGCCGTTCCAAATACATCCAGGAGGAAAGGCGCGTCGATCAGCGCGACTTCCATCTTAACGGAAGCTTCAAATGGGATTTCACCAGCTGGTTCACCCTTACGGGAGGCGCCCACGGAAGAATCCACCGCAGCGAATACTACAAAAAGGTCAAGGATCTGCTCGGCGGCGACTACTATCTCAACACCGACAACTTCGCCGAGCGTGATTTCGCGTTTGCGGAGGCTATGATCCAGAACGACCTTGACTACTGGCGCCTCAACGGCGAGGCACAGA
>CAVEHG010000009.1:9065-20015 GCA_963615405.1 bacterium
CAGAAGCTCAGGAAAGGCGACAAGTACGGCTACGACTACTACGCCCACTCCCGCACCGCCGACTTCTGGCTGGACGGTCACTTCAATGCCGGGAACTTCAAGGCGAATGCCGGAGGAAAAGTCGGCTATGCGTCCTTCAGAAGGGAAGGCCTTGTGCGCAAGGGTCTTTTCGCCGGACTCAGTGAGAACGGAACGGAGATCACGACGACCGACATCAACGGCAACACCATAAAACTCACGAGCTACGACCCTATCACCGGCGAGGTCATCACTTCCAAGGGCAACTCGAAGATTTCGAGGTTCATCACCTGGTCTGCAAAGGCGCACGCCGAATATGTCCTCACCGGAGGACACCGTTTCTTCGTGAACGCCGGCTATTTCAACGACGCGCCGACATTCAACCAGTCATTCCTCTCCCCGAGGACGCGCAACTCGCTGATTCCGAACCTCACCACGGTGAAGACCGCTTCCGCCGACGTCAACTATCAGCTCAGCAACAACGGCTATGACCTGCGTCTTACCGGATTCTACACCAAGATTATGGACCAGTCCGATATGATGAGTTTCTACGACGACTCGCAGAACTCCTTCACCAACTTCGCGATGACCGGAATTGACCAGCGTCATATGGGTATCGAACTCGGATTCAAGATTCCGTTCTTCGTGACGGGGCTCAGTCTTCAGGGCGCATTGAGCTGGGGTGAATACATCTACACCTCCACTCCGCTTATGTATCAGACGGTTGACAACAGTTCCGAACTTGTCGCCGACACCTACGGCAAGCCAGTGACCTACTGGGCAAGCAGTCCTGTGTACAAAATCAAGGACGGCGCCGAGATTCCGGAGAACTCCACTGTGGTACCTACTGACTGTTTTGAGATGGACGATGAAGGCAACTATGTCGTGGAGAAGATTCAAAAACACCACGTCCCTTCAACTCCCCAGTTCGCCGCCAACCTCGCCCTGAACTACAGGACCACTTCCTACTGGTTCTTCACTCTCGGGGCGAACATCTATGCGAACTCCTACCTCGATATGAACCCGCTCTACCGCACGCTCAAGGCGGCTGCTGGTCCGGACAACAAGCTTTCGGACGAGCAGGTGGCGGTTCACACGAACAACTGGCTTCTTGACGAATCCTATGTCGATGCAGGACTCACTCCTGGAGAGATCAACTATATGACCTCACAGGAAAAGTTCTCTCCGGCCGTGGTTATGAACCTGAGCGTCGGCAAGTCGTGGTATATCCGCAGAACCTACAATTTCGGATTCTCCCTCGAAATCAAGAACCTTCTGAACAACAGGGACATAAAGACGGGAGGATATGAACAGACCCGTCTTGTCACCAATTCCACATATGACAAATATTTCAAATTCGATTCGAAATATTTCTATATGCAGGGAACCAATTATATGTTGAACCTTTATTTCAGATTCTAAGGAGGGAAGACTATGAAAGTGAATGTTTCTATGAAAAATATGAGTCTGAAAGCAGCGGTTCTCGCCCTCTCCTGCGGAGCGATGCTGTTTTCCGCCTGCGAGGAGTTCCAGCCGGTGTTCACCGGGGAATATGAAAACCCTGAGGCATACACCCCGTTCGATCCGGAAGAGGGTGTCACCGGGGAAGTCGTGACAATCAAGGAACTTGCAAAGAGGTTCATAAGCGAGGCAGCGGCAGCCGGGAAGTCTTCCAGTCTCGGCACCTGGTGCTGGGAAGTTGACGAGGACCTCTGGGTCAGGGGTCGCGTCACCACTTCAGACAAGTCCGGGAACTTCTACAAGTCGTTCTACATTCAGGACGATGCTGCAGGCCCCGGGATTGAGGTCAAAGTCGGCCGCACAAGCCTCTACAACGACTACAAGGCCGGCCAGGAGATCTACATCAGTCTCGATGGACTTTCTGTCGGGGAATACGGTTTCAAGACCGGCAATTACGGCGGTCAGGGTACGATCCAGATCGGGCTGAAAGATCCGGAGCAGTCGAAATATTCGACTTCGTACATCGAAAACCAGTTCATAATCAACGAGCACATCTTCCGCTGCGACGTGAACGACATCGAGACGGTGAAGCCGAGAGTGATCACAGAGCTGCCTGCTTCCAATGAATGTCAGGCAACATCTGATGCTGTCGGCGCTCTTGTGACCCTCAAGGGACTCAAATACGGGAACGAGGTTTTCGCCCTGCTCTACATCAACGCCAACGAGGACAACTCGAAGTCCGAGAACCGTGTATTCCTTTCAGATCAGACCTGGGGAATCACCACCTGGGCAATGTCCAAGAACCAGTTCCTCGAGTATCTCGAATCGGGGATGTGGGACAGCGCCAAGGTCGGAAACAGCAACAAGTACACCGGCGAGACGCTCGCGGATGTGAAAGACAAACTGAGGAACAACGCAAGCGCCTACTCCGTGAGCCAGTATTTCACAGGCTCAGCCGGCACCGTGCAGATCCGCACCAGCGGCTATTCCAAGTTTGCTGACCTTGAAATTGATTCCGAGGTGCTCGCAGGGACGAAGTCCATCACCGCCACTGGCATCCTGACTATGTATCAGGGCAGTGTGCAGCTTGTGCTGCGTGACCAGAACGACATCACCATAGAGTAATTCCGCCGACTCCACATCTTTCTACGCACAAAAGAGAGGCTGACTAAAAAGTCAGCCTCTCTTTTGTGCGGTGGGGAAGGGGGTGAACAAAAAGATGGGATACTCGTTAGGAGAGGAACGCAGTAGACCGCTTTTTAGTCACCCTCTTATATGAGGGATTGTCCGGTCATCGCTTCCGGCTGCGCAACCCCCATCAGCTTCAGAATCGTCGGAGCGACATCCGCAAGGCGGCCGTCGCGGACCTCCTTGACCTCATCCCCGGCGTTGATCACGATGAACTGCACGGTGTTGAGCGAGTGGGCGGTGTTAGGCGTGCCGTCGGTATTGACTGCGTGGTCGGCGTTGCCGTGGTCGGCAGTGAGGAGAATGGCATATCCCTGAGCCACTGCGGCTTCCACAACCCTTTTTACGCACTGGTCAATCTTCGCCACGGCGCGGCAGATTGAGGTGAACACTCCTGTGTGACCCACCATATCCCCGTTCGCGAAATTGAGAATGATCATATCCTCCTTTCCCGTGTTTATCGCCTCCACGAGTTTGTCCGTAACCTCCACGGCGCTCATCTCCGGAAGCAGGTCGTAGGTCGGAACCTTTGGCGAGTTCACGAGAATGCGGTCCTCGTTTTCGAACTGTGCCTCCCTTCCTCCGTTGAAGAAGAAGGTCACGTGGGCATATTTTTCCGTCTCTGCAATCCTCAGCTGCCTCTTACCTGCCTTCGCGACAGTCTCTCCGAGGGTGTCGGTCACGTTCTCCTTCGGGAAAAGGACGTGGACCCCGGTGAACGACGAATCGTACGGGGTCATACAGCAGTAGTAGAGCGGGATCGTGTGCATTCCCTGCTCCGGCATATCGGTCTGGGTGAGCGCCGCGGTGATTTCGCGTGCGCGGTCGTTGCGGAAGTTGAAGAAGATGACGGCGTCGCCTTCCTCAATTTTGCCGAGGGCGTTTCCTGCAGCGTCGGTGATGACGGTAGGTTTGATGAACTCGTCGGTGACTCCCTCTGCGTATGACGCGTCAATCGCAGAGGTTGCGGAAGAGGCTTTCGCGCCCTCGCCGCTCACGAGCATATCGTAGGCCGCCTTCACCCTGTCCCATCTCTTGTCGCGGTCCATCGCGTAGAACCTTCCGCAGACAGTCGCCACCTTTCCGCAGGTCTTGTCCATCACGCCTTCGAGTTCCTCCACGAAGCCTTTTCCGCTGTGCGGGTCGCAGTCGCGCCCGTCCATAAAGCAGTGTACGAAGACATCCTTCAGCCCGCAGTCTTTCGCCACTGAGAGGAATTCATAGACGTGCTCCTGTGAGGAGTGCACTCCGCCCTTCGACATAAGCCCCATAAAGTGGAGCTTCTTGCCGGAGGCCTTCACATAGTCGTATGCGGCTTTGATTTCAGGATTTTCAAGGAGTTTGTGGTCGCGGCAGGCCATATTGATTTTCACGAGGTCCTGATAGACCACCCTTCCTGCGCCGAGATTGAGGTGTCCCACCTCAGAATTTCCCATCTGTCCTTCCGGAAGTCCCACGGCCTCACCGCAGGCCTGGAGGTGTGAATGCGGATATTTTTCGCGGAGCGAATCGATGTACGGCGCCCCCTGTGTGTAAATTGCGTTTGTCCAGTCGTGTTTGCCCTCGCCCCATCCGTCGAGGATCATAAGAAGTACTTTCCTGTCCATATCTTTATCTCATTTATTTTGACTAAATTTGCGCCCGCAAAGATAGTAAATATTCAAACAGTTTCTATGTCAAGAAGAAGAAAATCCGGTGCGCGGAAGCCCCGCGAAAGAAGGCATATTCCCGTTTTGGAGGGAATGGTGCAGATGACAAGGGAAGGGTTCGCCTTCATAATCGTTGAAGGAGAGGAAGACGATGTCTATGTGAGGGCGTCGAAAATCGGAGGCGCGCTCCACGGGGACAGAGTGAGGGTTGCCGTGACCCGGGAGAAGACGGAAAAGTCGAGGAGAGAGGGATATGTCGTTGAAATCGTCGAGAGGTCGAAGCGCCCGTTTGTCGGGATTCTCCACGTTTTCGACGGTCAGGCGTGGGTGCTTATGCAGAGCAGGAATATGCCTTACGACATCGTGGTGTCGGATCTTGACAGACATCCGGATGCGGAGAGCGGAATGAAGGTCGCAGCTGTTGTGGACTTCTGGAAGAAAGGGGAGACCTGCCCCACTGGACATATAGTCGATGTGCTCGGAATGCCGGGCGAAAACGAGACGGAGATGCACGCGATCCTCTCCGAGTTCGGCCTGCCTTACAGGTTCGAGCCGGAGGTCGAGAATGCGGCTGACAAGATTCCGGTGAAGATTCCCGCAGGGGAGTACAAGGTGCGCCGGGATTTCACAAAGACTCTGACTTTCACCATCGACCCTGCGGATGCCAAGGATTTCGACGACGCGCTGTCGTTCAGGAAACTGGACAACGGGAACTTTGAGGTGGGCATCCACATCGCCGACGTCTCCTACTATGTGCAGCCTGGTTCGGCGGTCGACGAGGAGGCCCGCACGCGCGGAACTTCGGTCTATCTTGTTGACCGCACCGTTCCGATGCTCCCTGAAAAACTCTGCAACAGGCTCTGTTCGCTCCGTCCGCACGAGCGCAAGCTCACTTTTTCGGCTGTGTTCGAGATAACCCCTCTCGCGAAAGTTGTCACGAGGTGGTTCGGACGCACGATAATCGATTCGGACTACCGCTTCGCCTACGAAGGGGCGCAGACCATAATCGAGACTGGCAAGGTCGTGAAAGGCTACGAAACCACGGTTGACGGGGTGACTACGGTCGTTCCTGACGAGGTGCAGGAGGCGATTCTGACCCTGAACAAGCTTGCGGCCAAGTTCCGCAAGAAGCGTTTCGCGTCCGGGGCAATCAGTTTCGACCGTCCGGAGATGAAGGTCGAGGTCGATGAATTCGGCCGTCCGGTGGGGGTTACGCAGAAGATATCCAAGGAAGCGAACTGGCTCATCGAGGAGTTTATGCTTCTGGCCAACCGCTGCGTGGCGGAGTTCGTCGCCACGGGGGCGAATGTCGACAAGGACGGTTACGCCGTCACGGGAAAGGCTCCGGCAAAGGGATGGAAGGAGGAGAAAACCTTCGTCTATCGTGTGCACGATGAACCGGATATGGCGAAAATCGACAACCTGCGCGGCTTCGTGGGCAATTTCGGCTACACTCTCGGCAAGGTGGCGGACGGAAAGGAATTCTCCCGCGAACTGAACGGACTTTTCAATGCGGCCAAGGACAGACCTGAATTCAACGCCATCGAACTCCTGTCTCTGAGAACTATGGCGAAGGCCCGCTACGACGTGAACAACATCGGACACTACGGCCTCGCGTTCACATTTTACACCCATTTCACATCCCCGATCAGGCGCTATCCCGACCTTATGGTGCACCGCCTCCTTGCGGCCTATCTCGCCGGGGGAAAGAGCGCCGACCGCGCGACCTACGAGACCGCCTGCAAGTACGCCTCCCAGCGGGAGGTGGTCGCTTCCGAGGCCGAGCGCGCGAGCATCAGGTACAAGCTCGTGGAGTTTATGCAGGACAAGGTCGGCAACGAGTTCGACGGGCACATTTCAGGCCTCACGGAGTGGGGAATGTATGTGGAGATTGAACCGACGAAGATTGAGGGTATGGTCGCCCTGCGCGATGTCCGTTCGGACTTTTTCCAGTTCGACGACGAGCACTACCGTCTTGTCGGCCGCCGCACCCGCAAAGTCTATAACCTCGGTGACCCCGTCCGCATCCGTGTGAAGAAGGCCAACCAGGACCAGTGCCTGCTCGACTACGAGCTCGTCGAACCGGAAGCTCCCGAGCGCCCGGCCCGCGTCAAGGAAAAAACCTCTTCGGACGCCTCCAAGCCTTCAGTGAAGAAATCAGGTAATTCGGGCAAGAAGGGAACTGGCAAGAAGGGAGTTGGCAAGAAGGGATCGGGCAAGCCGTCCGGGAACGGCCGGCATTCCTCAAAGCCATCTCCCCAAAAACGCTCCGCTCAGAACGAGTAGCCGAGGGTCAGGGCAAGACTGTTCCGGATGACCTCCGAACCGAAAAGATAGGCTGCGTCAAGACTCACCCCGAAAAATTTGACTCCCACTCCGGCTGAAGCGTAGGACGGGATGGGGGAGTTGCCTCCCAAACTGTCTCCTCCGAAATTGTAGCCTCCTCTGAAAAACAGCAGAGAATTGAAACTGTAGGACACGCCTGCCGAAGCGGAGAGGGCGTGGCTGAAGAAATGGTAACTGCACCCTCCGAGCGCCTCCACCCGGTGTTTGCCAAGAAGAAGACCATACCCGGCTTCCGCCCTGAGAAATGACGGGAGATGGAATCCAGTGCCGTCCGCGGATTTGACGGATGTGCCGAGTGAGCCCGCTTCCAGCATCGCCTTGAAAAGTGATCTGCTTCCGAAATCAAAGCATACCATTGCGGAAACATTGGCAGAAAAAGCCCTGTAGGACATTTCTGAAGACAGTTTTTGACTCAAATAGCCGAATGATGCTCCGAGGGAGAGAAAATCAAAGATCCTGTAACTTGCTCCGGCGCGTACCTCAAGATTACGCGGGCGGAAACTCCCTGTACTGAGCCCGCTCGTATTGTACGCTGCGTATTCCCGCTCAAGGCCGTAGCAGACTCCGGCAGAGACACCCCATTTATCCTTGATCAAGACATTGCCGGCGACAGAAAAATAGGACGTCACGTCATCTTCCCATCCCAATTTTGTCCATCCTGCCGTCACATCGGCTGCCTTTTCCGCCATTGCTCCTGCTGCAGGATTGTAAAATGCGTTCCACGCCGGCTGCGTCCCGTCAACGAGAGACAGACCACCGGCTGCCAGAGCCGCAGGATTCTTCAATGCGGAAGAAAATGTCATTGCCGTTTCCGAATCCTGCGCAGAGCAAATCCCTGAAAAAACAAATGTACAAAGGAGCGAAATAGCCACAACCCTCATTTTTAGCCCTGTTCTCATATCTTTACTATGATTTTGTCGTAAACGTTTCCGCCAATTGTCACTTTAAGCCTGTATCTCCCCGGAGCACAGCCTCTCAAATCCAATTTATATGGACTGAACGCGCTTACTTCCGTTTTTTCTGAACTTAACTTTATTCCTGACGAAGAAAAAAGCTCGATCAGAGTTTCAGCGGGAGAGCCGGTTCTGACGGTGAGGTAGTCTTTTGCAGGGACAGGATAGGTTTCGACCAGATTTTCCGGGTTCTTCGCCATAATGCTGAATTCAGCCGAAACAGTCGCGTTATTAGCATCGGAAGCTGTGACAGTGACGTGTATCAGGCCGTAATTACGGACGGATATTTCCAGCGTTCCTCCGTTTGTTACCGAAACATCTGCGACGGAGTGGTTGCCGGTGACGGATGAAGAAAACTTCAGACTTTCACCGTCTTCGTCGGAAAAGTGACTGTTCAGATCCAGAGAGAACGATTTCCCTTTTCCGCTGAGGTATATATTTTCAAATTCAGCCGTCTGAACTGGTGCGTGATTGGGGTGAACCGTATAATTGAAAACGCAGGATGTTTCGAGCCCGTAGGTATCTGCAGCGGTGATGTTTACGGAATGATTCCCTTCGGATGATGTCCTCCCGTTGATTTTCAGAGCCCATATTTCGTCCGAAATCCTGGATAATGAGCAGCCGGAGAGTTTCGGACTGCATTGTACCGTAAGCGTTTCCCCTTCAGGGTCGGCGATATGAAACAACACGGTCGCCTCTTCGTGGGCCTTGACGGTCAGAGATGACGTTCCCTCTTCGCAGACAATTTCCGGAGGAAGGTTTTGTCCGGTTCTGACTTTCTTGATTTCAGACATTTCGGAACAGTTCTGCGAATAGTCGTATGCTGTGATCCCGACATAATAGTCCGTCTCGAACTCCAGTTGTCCCAGGGAAATCTCAAAATCCTCCCCGGCCTTCTTTGCCCCGACCAGAGCGGAAACGGATGACACTCCGTCCGGAATGCCCGCCGGTGTCAGAGCCTCCAGCAGGCTTTTGTCTTTGGAGACGTATAGGTTATATCCGTATGCTTTGACATCATCGGAGTCTGATGTAACTGCAAATTTTGCCGTAATCCTGTTGCCCGTGATATTCAAGGCGTAGTCGGAGACCTTGTCCGGGGCAATCAGACTGCCGCAGGTGAACGCGCCGCAGGCATCCACCAGAGGCCCGATGTTGGCGCCTGGCGGAAGAACGTCATATCTTGCACCGTCAAGGAGTTTCTTCTTCAGCATATCGGCGGTGAAACCGGGCTTACCGAAGTATGAAACGACAAGTGCAGCCACCCCGCTCACGTGCGGACAGGCCATTGACGTCCCCTGCATATATCCGTACCTATTGCCTGGAAGGGTGCTGAGAACAAGCGTGTTGTTCCGCGCTGACTCGGAGCCTCCCGGAGCTGCTATATCGACCCAGTCGCCGTAATTCGAGTAGGTAGCCCGCGAAAAATCCGCAGTCATTGCTCCGACCGACATGACCGGCTCATATTGCCCTATAGGGTCCACATTCCATCCGTCATTTCCCGCAGAAAAGAGCACAAGTCCGCCTTTCATCGGGCTGTCCGCCCTTTGGTTGCCGTCATCGTCACAGCCGGCGTACTTGATGAAATAGTCTATTGCTTCTTTCAGGGTTCTGGAAATGGTGGCTTCCTGAGCTTCCTGCTTGCTTGTGAACTCATATCCCCAGCTATTGTTGGCAATTACCGCCCCGTTGTCAGCAGCCCAGACAAGAGCCTCGGCTCCGTCACCGCTTTTGCTTCCAACGAAAATCTGGCAGGAGAGCAGGCCCACTCCACATTCCCCATCCTTGAAGTTCCCGCCTGCAATTCCGCAGACTCCCGTTCCGTTGTTGTTTACAGCTGCAATGGTCCCGGCCACATGTGTACCGTGATCTTCCGCCGAGAGCCGTCCGCCTGTAACGAAATTCTTGCCTCCAGTGCAGTTTGCTGCGAGGTCTTCGTGCATGGTGTCAATACCGCCGTCAATGACGGCCACAGTGACTGCACGGCTTCCCCTCGTATAATTCTGCCAGACGGGGAGAACGTTTATGTCCGCTCCCGGCGTATGGTTCGCGGAGAGACCGCCATCGTTATAATAGTGCCACTGTTTTCCCTGTGTGAAATCCGGATCGTCGAATATGTTCGGAGATTCTCCCAGAGACTTTACCGGTCTTTCCGGCTCTATATGTTCCACACCCTCAAGTGCGCAAAAACTGTCGAAGGCCTTGGTGGCCGGAATATCCCCGGAGAAATATACCCGATACCATCTGTTTAACCCGAACGCTTTTCTCCTCTTTTCGTATGGTTCCCCGTCCGGAAATATCCTTTTCAGCGAATCAATTCCGGCAGATTTCAGACTGGGATGTATGGAGGATGATTTCGTTAAGGAATATTCTATTTCAGATGCCATTTTTTCAGAGAACAGAATATCCACAACGCCTTCTTTTACAGACCTTTCTGAATAGCTCAAGCCATCGGATGAATCAATTTCCTCTGCCGGATTCTGTTTTATGCACCCGGCAAGACCGAGCAGAATCGGAAGCAGAAGGACGATTGTGAGATTTGTCTTCATCTTTTCGTTTTCAGCAAACAGGTAATTGAAATTTCGCAAGTTACGGGACGTAACAAGTAAAAAGGGGATGACTAAAAAGGTTTTTAGCCATCCCTAGATTTTGTTATAAAATCCCTACTCGCTCAACCATTCCTCAAGATCAGGACCTCCCGGGAGTGTCAAGAATACCGGGTATCCTGTTCCGAAACCTCCTCCAAGACTTGGTATGTACCAGTATGGATTGAAATATATGACATTTTCATCGATGACTGATCCGGTGGCTTTTGCTTTAGGCAGATAATATGCATATATGGTGTCACCGTTTCCGGTATAATCTATTCTTGTGCTCCAGTTTTTCCAGGATACACTTCCGTCTTCGGCGATCGTGAACTGGATATACTCGCATTCATCTCCGCCGTACCCGAATGCTCCTGATGATTCATATCCGGCTGCTTTCAATGCCTCATCAGGATATGGATTCAGAGCCCTGTAAACTTCGAAGCCCACAGCCTTCTGTATCTCCACGTCTAAAGGACCTATTTCGACAAAATTGTCACAGAATTCACCGTTTCCCAAGGTTTCAAAAGTATATGCCTTTGCAAGGATAACCGTACAGCTGTCGATCGATGTCGACACTTTGTCCGAAACCACATTGATTTTAAGGGCTACCGTGTCAATTTCTCCCACCTTGGTGTCGGAAATGTTGAGTTTGAACAGAGCTTCATATTCACCGTCAGCGAATGTGACTTCAGTCTGGGAAACTTTGATTTTCCCGGAGAAAGTGTTGGCGGTTACGGCAATCTTGTACTC
>CAVEHG010000010.1:0-19729 GCA_963615405.1 bacterium
GGCCTGTTCTCAGCCGTGTCAAGGGCGGCGGAACAAACCAGCTTCAGATGGGTCTCACGGAACTCGCTCCGGGCTCAGTCTGGAACACTATGCCGGCTCACACCCACACGCGCCGTATGGAGGCATACTTCTACTTCAACATTGCCGAGGGCAACGCTGTCTGCCATCTTATGGGAGAGCCGCAGGAAGAAAGGCTCATCTGGCTCCATAACGAGCAGGCGGTCACCTCTCCGGAGTGGTCCATCCACGCAGGCGCAGGCACCCGCAACTACACCTTCATCTGGGGTATGGGCGGCGAAAACCTGAACTACGGCGACAAGGACGAGATTTCATATCTCGAGATGAAATAGACTCCGTCTCGCCCAATATATTGAAACACAGGATATGACAATGTCATAACGGAACAAAAAGAACAGAACAACTTTAAAAGTTACAGAATTATGGTAAGTTTTTCACTCGAAGGAAAAGTTGCGCTCGTAACGGGTGCATCCTACGGTATCGGTTTCGCAATTGCAACCGCATTCGCTGAGGCCGGGGCAAAGATCGCTTTCAACGACATCAAGCAGGAACTTGTGGACAAGGGACTCGCTTCCTATAAGGAAAAGGGCATTGACGCGAAGGGCTATGTCTGCGACGTCACAAAAGAGGATCAGGTTCAGGAGCTCGTGAAGAAAATCGAGAAGGACCTCGGCCCTATCAACATCCTTGTGAACAACGCCGGCATCATCAAGCGCATCCCGATGTGCGAAATGAAGGCAGAGGAGTTCCGTCAGGTCATCGACGTGGACCTCAACGCTCCGTTCATCGTCTCAAAGGCCGTCATCCCTTCAATGATTGAGCAGGGCGGCGGAAAGATCATCAACATCTGCTCAATGATGTCAGAGCTCGGCCGTGAGACCGTTTCCGCATACGCCGCAGCCAAGGGCGGACTCAAGATGCTCACCCGCAACATCGCATCTGAGTACGGCGAGTACAACATCCAGTGCAACGGCATCGGCCCGGGCTACATCGCAACTCCTCAGACCGCTCCGCTTCGCGAGCGTCAGGCTGACGGTTCACGACATCCGTTCGACGCGTTCATCGTCGCAAAGACTCCGGCTGCACGCTGGGGCTCAACAGACGACCTCAAGGGACCTGCAGTCTTCCTCGCATCCCCTGCGTCAGATTTCGTGAACGGCCACGTCCTCTATGTCGACGGCGGTATCCTCGCCTACATCGGCAAGCAGCCTAAGTAATGAAACGGGCATTTTTTGCAATTTCAGTCCTGTCCCTTCTTCTTGCATCCTGCGGGAAAAGCGGCAGGACTGTTTGCGTGTCCAACTTCTCAGAGGTGGACCGCACCGACGAGACCGTGGTGGTCCCTTTTTCTTCTCTTGACATCCGCGGGCTCTCCGCCTCGAACGCAGTTGTCCGCAGCACCGTCTCCGGGGAGGAAACCCCGAGCCAGACCGTCTCAAGCTCTGAAGGCGCTCTGAGCCTTATTTTCCAGACCTCAGTAAAGGCGGGGGAGTCCGCCTCGTTCACGGTTTCAAAGGGCACACCGGCCGTGTATGACACTCTCTCCCGGAGCCGTTACGTTCCGGAGCGCAAGGATGACTACGCCTACGAGAATAACCTCATCGTCGGCCGCATCTACGGCCCGGCGCTCGAAGGCCCGCGCACTTTCGGCCCGGACGTTTGGATCAAGAACACTCCGAGGTTTGTCTTTGACGACTGGCTCGCCATCCGTGATTTCCACCGCAACCACGGCGAGGGCTGTGACTGCTATATGGTGGGCAAGGCTCTTGGCGGAGGCGCGTGTGCGCCGCTGTCTGACGGCAAGGTCTGCATCGGTGGCAACTATGCCACCCAGAAGCGCCTTTCCAATGGCCCTCTCCGCACCGAAGCCGAGTTTACCTACGCGGCTTTCCCTGTGGGCGGCATTTCCGCTACGGCCCACAGGTCTCTCTCTCTCGACGCCAACACCCGTCTTGTCCGCTGGACCACCTCATTCGAGGCCGAAGACGTTGATTCTCTGGAGGTAATCGTTGGCGCGGTTGTTCACGACACCGTCTCTTTCGAATTCGGAGATGACTATGTGTCTTTCACCGAGTGGGCTTCCGACAGCAAGTTCGAGGAGCCTCACGATGACGGTCTCATCAGCATCGGAGTGATCCTTTCTGACCGTTTCAAAGGCAGACCAGCCGTTATTGACGGCCACGCAGGCATCATCCTGAAAGTCGCTGTCGGCGAGCCGGTGGAGTTCTGGACGGCATCCGGCTGGAGCGAAGGCGGAGTCGAAAGCCCCGAGGCCTGGAACGACTATATGAAGGGACAGGCCTACGCCGTAAACCATCCCCTCACCGTTGATGTGGAATAGACAAAAACTCACGATCTGAGGCGGCGTTTTTGCGTCCAAGGCGCATAACGCAGCAATCCGCCCCGTATTCGCCTCAGATTAGCATTTCGAAAAGTTTATTATTCTGATTGATATACTCATAAGACACCCCGTGCGCCTCCATCCGTCTGATGAGCGCATCATAGTCCTCCTTTGCCGCCACCTCAATCCCGATCAGCGCCGGTCCCTCCTCCTTGTTGGTCTTCTTGATGTACTGGATGTACACGAGATTGTCGGATGGGCCGATAATGTCGCGGATGAAGGTGAGGAGCGCCCCGGCCTTCTGAGGGAAATTCACGATGAAATAGTGCTTGAGACCCTCATAGACAAGGCTCTGCTCGCGGATTTCCTCCATACGGGTTATGTCGTTGTTGCTTCCTGAGATGATGCAGGCAACCTTCTTGCCCTTGATCCGGTCAGTGTAGAACCTCAGGGCCGCCACTGAAAGCGCTCCTGCAGGCTCCACAACAGTCGCATTCTTGTTGTACATCTCGATGATGGTCGAGCAGACAGCGCCTTCCGGCACAGGAATGATGTCGTCGAGGATTTCGCGGCAGATTCCGTAGGTGAGCCTGCCCGGCTTCTTCACCGCGGCCCCGTCCACGAATTTGTTGATGTGGTCAAGATCAACGATGTGTCCTTCGTCAAGCGAGGCTTTCATACTTGCCGCCCCCGCCGGTTCAACTCCGATGATCTTGCATTCAGGCCACTTCCGGTGCAGATATGCGCCCACTCCGCTTGCGAGTCCGCCGCCCCCGATGGGGATGAAGATGTAGTCGAGCGGCTCGTCCAGCTGCTGCGTAATCTCATATCCGATGGTGCCCTGCCCCTCGATGATTTTCTCGTCATCGAACGGCGGAATGAAGGTCTTGCCGCTGCGCTGGGCATATTTTATCGCCGCCTCATTCGCCTCGTCGAAAGTGTCTCCGGTCAGAACGATGTCCACATAGTCCTTTCCGAACATGCTTACAGCCTCGATTTTCTGCCTCGGAGTGGTCACCGGCATATAGATGGAACCCATAATTTTCAGCTTGTTGCAGGAAAAGGCCACACCCTGCGCGTGGTTGCCCGCCGAAGCGCAGACGATTCCGTACCTGAGCACTTCCGGCTGAATCGAACGGATTTTGTTGTATGCGCCGCGAATCTTGTAGGAGCGGACCATCTGCAGATCCTCCCTCTTCAGATAGACGTCACAGCCGTATTTGTTTGAGAAATGCGCGTTCATCTGGAGCGGTGTCGGCGTGAGAATCTCCTTCAGTATCTCCGAAGCCTTCTCGATGTCCTGAGTTTTCGGAAAATAAGCATTCTTTTCCATAATTGTCTGACTGTTAAAAATATATGGATCTATATTATATGAATCTGAATATACGTGTTTATGAATTCGGGTAAGTGAGTTCGTGTATATGAATCTGTGTTAATGAGTCCGTGTATATGAATCTGTGTTAATGAGTTCGTGTATATGAATCTGTGTTAATGAGTTTGTGTATATGAGTACGTGTATATGAATTTGTGTATATGAGTCCGTATGTATATGTGCCAGCGTCAGTTGAGTATGATGAGAACAGGAGCCGGGTGGCTGAACTTCAGGGCGACCCTGTCCTCCGTGGCCCGGTTGCGTATCCCTTTCCACCAGTTGTCGAAGCAGACCTCGTCGAGCGGCCAAGCGAGCCCCTTTGAGGCGATCCGCAGCGTGGGGTCCGGCGAGAACACCGAAACGGTGCGTCCCTCCCCGCAGTCGAATGTCCCGCTATCGTGGAGCGGAAATGCCGTCGTGCGGTCGGAAATCAGGTCGAAGGCGATGTCCGGATGACTGCGGCCGAACTCCATCAGATTCCCGTAGTTCCCGACCGTGAGATCCTCCTCGCCTCCGGTGGCTCCGAGAATGTGAATCCTCTCCACTTCCGGATAGGCTGACAGTGAATATCTTACGGCTTTTACGAGGTCGTCGTAGTCCTGTTCGTCATACTTCACGACAATCTCCGCGTACCGGTTCCGTATTTCCTCCGAAAGTGTGTCCATATCCCCGACAACCGCCGCCGGAGCCTTGCCTCCGCTGAATTCGAGATACTTCACGAGCGCCCCGTCGCAGCAGACCACCGCTTCAGCCTCCCTGAGCAGCCAGAGCGGATAATCGGCTGTGGGGAAATCCCCGTCAGCAAGTATCACGATTTCAGTCATTTTTTTTCTTATACAAAAAACGCGTGCGGTTTGAGTTTTATTTATGAGGATAGATTTGTTCCCGAAGGGGGCGCATACAGGGCGTATGTGACCGATGAGAAAACAGATATAGCCCCGGGAGGAACTCAAACGCTGTATTTGTCCGCGTCACGGAAGCCCAGCAGGAAGGTCTTCGCGTCCATCCTCTTCTTGCCCGCCAGCTGCAGGTCGGTGAGGGAGAGCGCCCCGTCCGCCGTCGCGATGGCGATGTAGGTCTTTCCGTCGCTCAGAATCTGTCCCGGAACCGCTCCTGAAGGGCAAATCCCGGTGAAGTCCGTGCCTGTGATCTTCTCCCCGAAGAAAATCTTGAGAGCCACTGGAGCCTCGCCTTCCCGGTGAATTTCGGTCCAGGCGGTAGGGTAGGGGCTGAGTCCGCGCACGAGGTTGTAAATCTCATCCGTGCTGCGGTTCCAGTCGATGCGGCACATCTCCTTCGTAATTTTCGGCGCCGGTTTGAGAACCTCGGCACCCTGTATGAAACTCCGCTGGATGCGGAATTCGACGCTGCCCTCGATGATGGATTCAACGGTCTGCTCCACAAGGTCGGCTCCCAGCGCCATCAGTTTGTCGTGCACATCCCCGGCCGTGTCGGTCGGAAGAATCGGGCACTGTTCGCGGTACATTATTTTTCCGGTGTCCATTCCGGCGTCAATCATGAATGTGGTGACTCCCGTCATATTCTCTCCGTTGATGACCGCCCAGTTGATCGGGGCCGCACCCCTGTACTGCGGGAGCAAAGCCGCGTGAAGATTGAATGTCCCCAGTTTCGGAATGCTCCAGACGCACTCCGGAAGCAGCCTGAACGCCACCACCACGAAAAGATCCGGCTTCCAGGCCTTGAGAGCCTCAAGGAAAGTCTCATCCTTGAGCGACACCGGCTGAAGCAGCGGAATCCCGTGTGCGACAGCATATTGCTTCACCGCGCTTTCGTTCATCTTGAGCCCGCGTCCCGAAGGCTTGTCGGCGACGGTCACGACGCCCACGACGTCATAGCCCTTCTTCACGAGCCTGTCAAGCGGAGCCACAGAGAACTCCGGCGTACCCATATAGACAATCCTTGTCTTCTTGAATATTCCCATAAACTTTGCCTTTATTTTTCTGTATCTGCTCTTTATGTTGTCGATGTTGAACAGCGCCGAGTCGTTCACGGCCTTCCAGATGAGGAAAACTCCCGTCGGGAAGAGTATGTAACTTGAGATGAACACTCCGAATTCCGGGGATATGGCGCCGTCGCGCGCGAGTTTCTTCCCGGATATGTCGATGACCCAGTAGGCCACGAAAAAGAGCACCGAGATGATTGCCGGCGTGCCGAGACCTCCCTTGCGGATGAGCGCCCCGAGCGGAGCCCCGATGAGGAAGAATATGAAGCAGGCCAGCGAGAGGGCGAATTTGCTCAGAATCTCGATGTTGATGTTGCGGAGAATCCTCGTGTGGTAGCCGGTGTCGTTCGCGTACATCATCAGCGTGCTCCGGAGGTCTTCCGCCTTCTGGACCGCGTGCTCGACGGCATCGATTTCCTTCTCTATGGTTTCGAACTTCCCGATGTTCCCGGCCTTGAACGGTGTGGTGATCCTCGCGCGTGCCGAAGAGTCCAGCTGGCTGTGATACTTCAGCCCGGAGCGGTAGCCGTTCACGGCCTTGACATTCTCGATGCGCGCCGCCTCGTTGATGCCTCCGATCGAATCCTTTCCGTGGTTCAGATCCTTGAGGCTCATCGACTTGACCTGGTCGCCGTATCTCGCCGAGTCAGACTTGTGGAAGGCGTAGTTCTCAAGCGGGATGATGATCTGCTGCCTCTCGAACTCGATTTTCTGGAGCTGGAGCGTGGTGTCGCGGTACTTCTTCGTGTTGCTCTCCTCGAAGTTCGAACCGCTGTAGAGCGAGAAAATGAGGTAGCTCTTGTCCTTGGACATCGTCATCTTCGCCGAATCGGCCACCGTCACGCTCGTGTTCCCCTTGTGCCCGGTGTGGTTGTAAACCATCACGTTGTGCATCACGCCGGTCTTGTCGTCGCGTTCCTCGACGCGGAGAATGTACCCGTCGATGCCGTCGTAGAACGTGCCGGTCGGGATTTTGATCTCCTCCTTCGTCTTTCCTATGTCCTCGCGCAGGGTGTAGATCTGGTTATATGCCACCGGGATGAGGTCGTCCGCAATGAAAAACGCGCCTACGCTTATGATGAAGCAGACAATGCCGATCGGCATCAGAACCCTGGAGAGGGATATGCCTGCGGCCTTCATTGCGAGAAGTTCGTTGCTTTCCGCGAAGTTGCCGAGCGTCATCATCGACGAGAGCAGGGTCGCGAGCGGGAGGGAGAGCGGCAGCAGCGTGCAGGACCCCCACATCATGAACTCAAGTATGACCTTCATACTCAAGCCCTTGCCCACCAGTTCGTCGATGTAGAGCCAGAGGAACTGCATCATAAGGATGAATATCACAATCAGGAGGATTGCGATGAACGGCAGTACGAATGACTTCAATATGAATCTGTCGAGTTTCTTCACCTTTATGCGCTTCCAGGCATTTTAGCGCTTACTCAATTACTTCAGTAAGCATTTAAAAATAAGTCGGTACAGATTTTTATAATGCTTGCTCAATTACTTCAAGTTGGCGAGAAGGCTGTTGAGGGCTTCGTCAAGGCCTGCGGCGTTCTTGCCGCCGGCTGTGGCGAGACCCGGCTGTCCGCCGCCTCCGCCGAGTATGGCCTTTGCCGCGGTGCGGACATCGTTGCCGGCGTTGTGCCCCTTTGCCACGAGGTCCGCGGAGTACATAACAAGCAGCTGCGGCTTGCCTCCGAACTCATAGGCGGCGAGAACCGCGAAGTTCTCGGCCTCCTTCTGGAGCGGGAACGCGGCGTTCTTGAGCGTTGCCGGATCGGCACATTCGCGCAGAACTGCGGCGCGGATTCCGTTGATGTCCTTCGCCCCGTCAAGAAGGGCCTTCTTGAGAGCGGCGGCCTTCTCCTTCGCCACATTTTCCATTTCCTTCTTGTAGCCCTCGTTCTCGTCGATGAGCTTCTTTATGGCAGCCACGAGGTCAGGGGCGTTGTTGAACAGAGCCTTGGCGTCGCGGATTGTGGAAGCCATCGTGTCCGCGATTTCCTCCGCCGCAAGTCCGGTCCTTGCCTCGATTCTTCTGATTCCGGCGGCGATTGCGCTCTCCGAAACAATCCTGAAGAAGCCTATGTTGCCGGTCGCCGGGGTGTGGCATCCTCCGCAGAGTTCGACTGAATCGCCGAAGCGCACGATGCGGACCCTGTCGCCGTATTTCTCGCCGAACAGAGCCATAGCGCCCATCGCCTTCGCGTCCTCCATAGTCCCGTCCCTCTTTTCAACGAGCGGGAAGTTGCTGCGTATGAGTTCATTGACCCTCTTTTCGACCTTTTCGATCTGATCTTCCGTCATCTTTTCGAAATGCGAGAAGTCAAAGCGGAAATAGTCCGGGGTCACCATCGAACCCTTCTGCTCCACGTGCGTTCCGAGAATCTCGCGGAGAGCCTGATGGAGAAGGTGGGTGCAGCTGTGATTGTTCTCGATGCGGCGTCTGCGTGCGGCGTCCACGACAAGGCGGAAGCTGCCCGTGCAGTCTGTCGGGAGTTTTTCTGCGATGTGGATCGTCAGGTTGTTCTCCTTCACGGTGTCGAGGATCTTCACCCTTTCGCCGTTTTCTGATTCAATGTATCCGGTGTCTCCGACCTGTCCGCCCATTTCTCCATAGAAAGGAGTGCGGTCGAACACCAGCTGGATCATCTCCCTGTTCTTCTGTTTTACGGTTCTGTGGCGCGTGAGCCTTGCCCCGTCAATCTCCGTGAAATCGTAGCCGAGGAACTCCACGCTGTCGCAGTGGTGGAACTCGATCCAGTCTCCGAACTCGTTCGCCGTGGCGTTGCGTGCTCTCTCCTTCTGTTTCCTGAGTTCGGTTTCAAATCCTTCGAGGTCAATGGTATATCCCTTCTCCGAAGCTATGAGTTCGCTCAGGTCTATCGGGAATCCGAAGGTGTCGTAAAGTGTGAATGCGTCTTCGCCCTTGATGACCTTCGTGTCGGAGCATTTCTCCATTATGCTGTCAATCAGTCTGATGCCCCTGTCGAGAGTGCGGAGGAACGCGAGCTCCTCTTCCTTGATCACCTTCTCTATGAGCGTCTGCTGGAGGGCGATTTCGGGATAGAACTCTCCCATATCGTTCACGAGCTGTCCCACGAGCCGGCAGAGGAATGGTTCGCCGAAGCCGAGGAAGGTGTAGCCATAACGCACTGCACGACGGAGGATTCGCCTGATCACATAGCCCGCCTTCACGTTGGAAGGAAGCTGGCCGTCGGCAATCGAGAATGAGATTGCGCGGATGTGGTCTGCGATGACCCTCATCGCGATGTCAGTCTTTTCATCGACTCCGTATTTCTTTCCTGAAAGTTCCTCGATTTTGCGGATCATCCCGGTGAACACGTCGGTGTCGTAGTTGCTCTGCTTGCCCTGCAGGGTCATGCAAAGCCTTTCGAAGCCCATACCGGTGTCCACGTTCTGATGCGGAAGGAGTTCGAGCGAGCCGTCAGCCTTGCGGTTGTACTGCATAAACACGAGGTTCCAGATTTCAATCACGAGGTGGTGTCCCTTGTTTACGAGTTCCGCTCCCGGAAGAGCCGCCCTTTCCTCGTCACTGCGAAGATCCACGTGAATCTCCGAGCAGGGGCCGCAGGGGCCTGTATCGCCCATTTCCCAGAAATTGTCGTGCTTGTTTCCGAGGAGCACGCGGTCTGCGGGAAGGTGTGTTAGCCACTGGTCGCGGGCCTCGGTGTCGAGCGTGGTCCCGTCGTCTGCGGATCCTTCGAAAACTGTGGCATAGAGCCTGTTTTTGTCTATTTTGTAAACCTCCGTGAGCAGTTCCCAGGCCCAGTCGATCGCCTCTTTCTTGAAGTAGTCGCCGAAACTCCAGTTGCCCAGCATCTCGAACATCGTGTGGTGGTAGGTGTCGTGTCCGACCTCCTCAAGGTCATTGTGCTTTCCGCTGACCCTCAGGCATTTCTGGCTGTCCGTCGCACGCGGGAACGGAGCGGGGCTGTTTCCGAGAAGCCAGTCCTTGAACTGGTTCATTCCGGCGTTGGTAAACATAAGGGTCGGGTCGTTTTTTACGACCATCGGTGCGGACGGCACGATTGTGTGTCCCTTTGAAGCGAAAAAGTCGAGATAGGCTTTCCTGATCTCTTTTGACGTCATCATATTTTAAAAAAATTTATTTCCAATTTCTATGGCAAGCCCCGATTCATACCCATCCAATCCGATCCGTTCAATCCGGGGCCCCCTCAAGTCGAACCGACAAAATTACGACTTTTTTCTTAAAAAGATGTATATTTGCACGATGCCGCGGTTTAAAAAATACGTTTTCAATGCGGAAACGCTCTCCTACGAAGTGGACAAAAGCTACGCAGGAAGGAGGGCGTTCAATGTCGTGCTTCTTCTTGTGCTGAGCAGTCTCGCGGCGGTCTTCAACCTCTGGATACTTACGGGGGTGCTGAAAATCGAGCTTCCGAAGACCCAGATTCTCAAAAAGAAGAACGCGGCTCTGCTTTCGCAGGTCGAAGTGCTCGGGACGGGGATACGGGAATATGACGAGAGGCTCACTGCCCTCCAGATGAGGGACAACGACATCTACCGTACAATCCTGGGAATGAGCCGCATAGCCCCCGAAGCGAGGAACGCCGGCTTTCCCGGGGCGAACCGCTACCTCTGGCTTGACGACTCCGACTACAACGCGGGTTTCCGCAACGCGGTCGTGCGCACCGACGTGCTACTGAAGAAGGCCTACATCCAGTCCAAGTCCTACGACGAGGTCGGCCGTCTGGCGAAACAGGCCGGGAATATGGCTGCCTGCGTGCCGATAATCCCGCCGATTAACCCTGACAGGACGAAATATCACCTTTCCAGCCGTTTCGGAGGGAGGATGGACCCGAAATATCACCGTCCGGCTTTCCACCACGGACTGGATTTTGCGGCGAAGGTGGGGTATCCGGTTTATGCGACAGGCGACGGGGTCATAGAATCCGTAAGTTTCAGCGTACACGGCTACGGCAACCAGATAATCATAGACCACGGATTCGGTTACAGAACGCGCTATGCCCACCTGAGTTTCGTGAATGTCGCCGAGGGAATGAAGGTCAAGAGGGGGGAGAACATCGGAAACATCGGAAATTCGGGGAAATCCACCGGGCCTCATCTCCACTACGAGGTTATATACAAGGGACGTCCGACCAATCCGATGAACTATATGGATCTTGAAATGACGACGGAGGAATATGCCACTATGGCTCAGGTCACCGAATCCGCCGCGCAGAGGGTGGTGATACATCCGAGCCATCGGAAGCGGAAATAAAATGAGTGGGCTTCAGGGGTGCCCGGCCCACATTTCAACGTGACAGACAGGGTGTGTGAAACCTGAAAGTGTATGAAAAAGAGGTACGAATTTGACGGGGATAGCCTCAATGTGAGGAAGGAACGCCTGACTTTCAAACAGTTGGGCGGGAGATTCCTGCTGTTTGTACTGCTCTCGGTCACACTCACAGTTGCCTTCTACCTCGTGTTCTCGCTTTGTTTCAACACGAAGACCGAGGCGGCGCTGAAGGAGCAGAACCGCGCCTACGAATCCCAGCTTCCAGCCCTTCAGAAGAAATCCGCGATGCTTTCCGCCGAGATACAGCAGCTGTCCGCGCGCGACAATCAGATTTATCGTGAGATTTTCCTCACTGATTCCCCGGAACTGGATCTGAGTTCCTCGCTCGGCTTCCTCGGCGGTCTCGACACCATCCCCGACACCGAGATTGAGAAATATGCCGCAGTCAAGGCGGACACCCTCTTTTCGAAAGCCGGGCGCATCGAGGAGAATATGAAGAGGGCTCTCGCGGCCGTTTCAGCCGGGGGCGCGGTGATCCCGCCGATGCACGCCCCAATAGCACCGCTTTCCTATGCGCAGACCGGAGCCTCCATCGGCAACAGAATAAATCCGTACTACAAGGTGGAAACCCCGCACTTCGGGCTCGACATCATCTCAGAGGCCGATGTGCCGGTGCTTGCGGCCGCCGACGGAACTGTGACCGAGGTCGTGCGCTCGATGAAGGGGCAGGGCAATATGGTGGAGATCACCCACGATGGCGGCTACACGACCCGGTATGCCCACCTCGCGGCGATCAATGTCCGCAAGGGTGCGCGGGTACGCAGGGCTGCGGTCATCGGACGCGTCGGAATCTCCGGCAACGCCTACGCTCCGCATCTCCACTACGAGGTCCGACGCGACACCGTGGTGCTCAACCCCGTGAACCATTTCTTCGCGTCCGTCGGGCCGGAGGAATATTTCAATATGATGATTATGTCCACAAACACCAAACAGTCAATGGATTGACCGGATTGGGGCGTATACGAAACTTAAATCAGTTTAAAAAGAGTGCGTGGGATTTAATCCACCCCAATACGGGTAACCCACGAACACCCAACGTATCAGGGTACATGCGAAACATGAATTAAATCAGTACAGATATGGAAAAGATATGCTACACGATAGGCGAGGTCGCCAGGGAACTCGGGGAGAACACCTCCGCCGTCAGGTTCTGGAGCGACTCGTTCCCAAGGTTCCTGCGTCCCACCCGCAATGCCAAGGGCAACAGGATCTACAAAAAAGAAGACATCGAGACCCTGCGCCTGATTCAGTTCCTCCTCAAGACGGACCGGCTGACCATCGAGGGCGCGACGAAGCGGATGATTGAGGACAGGAAGGGTGCCGAGCGGAAGTTACGCGTTGTGGAGTCGCTGATGTCCATTCGGGAACAACTGGTGGAAATTTCCAAAGGAATGTAATGGGGGTGACCCACGAATTAGGGTATATGCGAAACTTAAATTAGATAAGGTATGTCAACAAATGTATGCGTCCGCGACGTGATTGACGTGATCCGCGCCTTCGCGCCGGAAGGCGTGCAGGAAAGCTGGGACAACAGCGGACTCAGCGTCGGAGACGAAAACGCGGAGGTGACAGGCGTGCTTCTGGGCTTTGACTGCACCCCGGAACTTGTCGATGAGGCGGCGGAGTGCGGGGCGAACCTCATAGTGACGCACCACCCTCTCATTTTCGGCGGCCTGAAGAAGGTGACCCCGGACGATGCTGTGGGGCTTGCAGTGATGAAGGCAATCCGGGCGGGAATCTCGATTTATTCCGCCCACACGAGTGCGGACAAGGTCGTCGGAGGCGTCAGCTGGGCGATGGCCCGCAGGCTTTCCCTCGAAAATGTCTCGATTCTTGATCCGGACGAGTCCGTTTCCTCTCCGGAACACGAGTACGGGCTGGGAATTGTCGGCAATCTTCCGGAGCCTGTGCCCGTGGAAGAAGCCGTGAAAATGGTGAAGGAGGCGTTCCGCATCCCGGTTCTGAAGTCGTCGAGACTGTGGCCGGGGCTTTCAGTCAGCCGTGTCGCTGCCTGCGGGGGATCGGGCTCCTCCCTGATTGCGAAGGCCCGCTCGGCGGGCGCGCAACTCTACCTCTGCGGCGACATATCATATCACCATTTCTTCACCCCCGAAGGCTTCGTCGTTATGGACGTGGGACATTATGAGAGTGAAGTCGATATTGTTGACATTTTATTTTCCTTGATTCGGAAAAATTTTCATACCTTTGCAGTCCGCGTCACGCGGCTTGATTACACCAACCCGATATATTATTTCTAAGCGATATGGCTACAACAAAGAAAACAAAGAAAATAGAGACTCCGATTGACCGTCACGAGACATTCGTGTCAATCCGGAAGAACTTCGCGGATTCGGACATCAGCGTAGAGGAAAAACTGAAGGCTCTCTATGACCTTCAGCAGACTGACTGCGCGATTGACAAGATTGTCCAGCTCCGCGGCGAACTTCCGATGGAGGTTGAGAGGCTCGAAAACGAGATTGAGGATCTCAAGGCCAAGTCAGCCCACATCACGGCGCTGATCGAGGAGTTTACGAGGGGCATTGCTGAGAATAAGCACAATATCGTGGAGTGCGATATGCAGATTGAGAAGTACCGTTCCCAGCTCGACAACATTTCCAACAGCCGCGAGTACGACTCGATCAACAAGGAGATAGAGAATCAGGAGCTGCTCCGCCAGATTGCCGAGAAGAACATCGGCGAGGCCAAGGAGAGGATCAACGACAAGAAGGCTGACCTTGAGGTTATCAAGGAGAGGATTTCCGTACGCAACGACGACCTCGCTGCGAAGAAGGAGGAACTTGCTTCCATCGTGGAATCCACAGCCAAGGACGAGGCCGTTCTCCAGACGAAGAGGACTGCCTGCGCAGCCAAGATTGACGCGAGGACCATGAGCGCCTACGAGCGCATACGCGAGAGCTGTCACAACCACCTCGCAGTTGTCGGGGTTTACAACGGCAATTCCTGCGGCGGATGCTTCAACACAGTTTCTCCGCAGAAGCTGATTGACATCGCTTCCAACAGGAAACTCATCATCTGCGAGTACTGCGGAAGGATTCTGGTGAATCCGGATTTTGAGAAGTAACATTCTAAAACTCACATACTATGGCTGAAGAGCGGAAACCGAAAACCGGCAGACGCAAGGCTTCAGACATCAATCTTGACAATTTAGGGCTTGAGATGGGAAACAAACCGCCTCAAGCTCTTGATGTCGAGGAGGCTGTCCTCGGAGCGCTGCTGATCGAACCCAACTGCGCCGACGAGGCGATGGGCGAGCTTGCCCCCAACTGCTTCTATTCCAAGAAGAACAGGATGATTTTTGAGGCTATGGTCGCTCTTGTGAACGAGCACGTGACGATTGACATAATTTCCGTTTCCCAGAAGCTCAAGTTCCAGGAAAACTACGATGCCGTTGGTGGAGCTGCGGTTCTGACTCAGCTCTCGATGCGTGTCGCCTCCGCAGCCAACATCGAATACAACATCAAGGTACTCAAGGAGAAGTGCATCCAGAGGGAACTCATCACGGCTTCCTACAAGGTGATCCAGAACGCCTACAAGGAGTCGGTCAATGTCGATGACCTGATGGATATGGCGCAGACCGACCTGTTCAATGCCATCCAGAGCAACGTCAAGAGAGACGCCCAGCTCATCGGCAGCGCCATCAACGAGGCTATGGAGGCTCTCCAGAACGCCCAGGAGCACCCTGGACTCAGCGGAGTGCCTTCGGGATTCGCCTCTCTGGACAAGATCACCCAGGGCTGGCAGCCTTCGGACCTCATCATTCTCGCCGCTCGTCCGTCAGTCGGAAAGACGGCGTTCGTGCTGAATGTGGCGCGCAACGCTGCCGTGCAGTTCCACATTCCGGTGGCGTTTTTCTCTCTTGAGATGCCTACAATCCAGCTCGCCAAGCGTCTGATGACCTCCGAGTCGCGCATCGATGCCGCGAAGATCAAGGGAGGCGTGCGGCTTGAACCGTATGAGTGGACCCAGCTTGAAACCCAGCTCGCGGAACTCGCCAAGGCTCCGCTCTACATAGACGACACTCCGTCTCTTCCGGTGAACGAGTTCCGTTCCAAGGTGAAGCGGCTTGTTAAACAGAAGGAAGTGAAACTGGTAATCGTCGATTATCTCCAGCTGATGCAGGGACCTGCCGAACTGCGCGGAATGCGCGAGCAGGAAGTGGCGGCAATTTCCCGTGCCCTCAAGGCCACGGCCAAGGAGATGCAGATTCCGATCATTGCACTTTCGCAGCTTTCCCGCCAGTCCGAGATGAGGGACGGAAGCCGAAGGAGACCTCAGCTGAGCGACCTCCGCGAATCCGGCTCCATCGAGCAGGATGCGGATATGGTTCTTTTCATCCATCGTCTTGACTATCAGGGGATGGCTGCCTCGGCAGAGGAAGTCGGAGCAACCCAGCTGATCATCGCAAAGCACCGTAACGGTGAAGTCTGCGACATTCCTCTTCGCTTCCACCACGAGGAAGTCCGTTTCGTCGATGAGAGCGACAGCACCTACAACATTGCCGACAGCATCGGCTCAGCGATGAACCGTGAGGCTGTACCGGGCGGATTTCCGCCGCAGACTCCTTCGGGAGGTTTCCCCGGTTCGGGAATGTCCGGCGGCTTTGACGGAGGGAACGAGTTCGTGGACACGGGATTCTAAGTTTTTGAATTCTAAAAAATGAGTACGGTCTTCCATATCTTCGGGCTTGTTCTTCTCGCGGGGGCGCTGCTGCCCGCCCTGCCGGTGTCTCCTGCTCTGCACTCTTCAGCGCAGACGTCCGGTGCCACGGTTGTTGCAGAACAGACATCCGGTGACACGGATGCCGCGGAACAGACGTTTCGTGACACGGATGTCGCAGAACAGACGTTTCGTGACACGCTTGCCGCGGAACCGGCGTCCGGGGCCCCGGATGCCGCAAAACCCTTACGTACGGGCTGCATCCCGGTTGGGAGCCTCGCCAAGGACAGCCTCGCCTTCAAGGGGGGAGAGACGATGTCCTTTACGGTGCACTACAACTGGGGCATAATAAACTCCGATGTCGGCACCGCCACCGTGCGCCTGGAAGAGACCGATTTTAACGGCATCCCCTCATTCCACTGCTCAGTTTCCGGACGCACCACCCGTCTCTACGACCTCGTGTTCCGGGTCCGCGAACAGTTCGACTCGTGGTTCACCCGCGACGGCGTCCGGCCTCTGAAATTCACCCGCGACACCCACGAAGGCAAATACGATGCGCTCAACACCTATTTCTATGACTGGGAACGCTCCGTAATCGTCGCCGATGTCTATTCTTCTTCCAGCGGGCAGCGCAACCTCGAACTTCCACTCGACAAATGCACCTATGACCTTCCGGCGCTGTTCTTTCTCGCCCGGAATATGGATATGAGCGTCGTCACCCCGGAGATCCGCTACCCGATGACCTTCGCCATCGACGACGACGTGTACAATGTCCATTTCATACTCCACGGGCGTGAAACCATCGATGTGAAGGGTTTGGGACGCATAAATACGATAAAGTTCAGCGCAAGGCTCCTCGCCGGCGAAGTGTTCAGGAGCGACACCGATATGACGATATACATTTCCGACGACGACAACCGGCTTCCGGTCTATTTCGAGGCTCCGCTCCTTGTCGGAAAGGCGTCCGGCCGGATGACCTCGTGCACGAATCTGGCTCATCCGTTCTCGTCGAAGGCGGATCCGTCCCGGTGACGCGGGGATATGGACCGGTGACGCGGGGATATGGATTATGTCCGCATAACCCGGAATCTCCGTTGAATCAGTTAATTATAAAGATATGGACAAAGACAGGGAAATATACCACGACGGCCGAATCGTCGAAATAACTCCGGACTTCACGTCCGTCGAGATAATCAGTTCCTCGGCCTGCTCCGGGTGTCACGCGAAGGGGCTCTGCGGATTTTCGGAAGAGGAAAGCAAGGTCGTGATGCTTCCGACCGACCCCTACACCGAGCGGAAAGTCGGCGACAGGGTCAACATCGCCCTCAAGCAGACGATGGGGTTGAAAGCGGTGTGGATATCTTATGTGATTCCTTTGATAATCTTAATGATTTTAGTGCTATCTTTGTCCCCCGTTATCGATAACGAAGCGCTGACGGGACTTGCCGCAATCGGAGGCGTGGCTCTCTACTACCTGATTGTCTGGCTGTTGCGCGGCAGGCTGAAGAATGAATTTGTCTTTTATATAAAGGACTGACATACAAGGGACTGCCTTGACATTCAGGCGTTCGGGGAATGCTAAACTGTCATAAAAAGTTATATATATAATAATATGGTAAACACGATTATTTGGACCATTGCCGTCATCACCGCCCTCGGGCTGCTGCTCTCGGTCTCAATCTACCTTGTCGCGAAGAAGTTCAAGGTGGAGGAGGACCCGAGGATAGACGAGGTTGAGGCCGTGATGCCGGGCGCGAACTGCGGAGGCTGCGGATTTGCCGGCTGCCGTGCGTTTGCGACATCCTGCGTCGGGGCGGAGAACCTCGACAACAACTACTGTCCGGTAGGCGGAAACGAGACTATGAAGAAGGTTGCCGCCATTCTCGGAATGACCGTGGCCGAAAAGGCTCCGATGGTGGCGGTTGTACGCTGCAACGGAAGCTGCGTGAACCGTCCGAAGACAAACGTCTATGACGGAGTTCAGTCCTGCCGCGTGAAGGCGTCCCTCTACAGCGGGGACACCGGCTGCTCCTACGGCTGCCTCGGCTGCGGCGACTGTGTCGCCGCCTGCCAGTTCGGAGCGCTTCACATGAACCCGGAAACGGGACTTCCGGAAGTGGATCAGGACAAGTGCACCGCCTGCGGCGCGTGCGTGAAGGCCTGCCCGAAGAACATCATCGAGCTCAGGAACAAGGGCCCTCGCAATATGCGTGTTTTCGTCTCCTGTGTCAACCGGGACAAGGGCGCGGTTGCGCGCAAGGCCTGCAAGGCGGCCTGCATCGGATGCGGGAAATGTGCCAAGGTCTGCACTCACGACGCTATCACAGTCGAGAACAATCTCGCCTACATAGATTTCACCAAGTGCAAACTTTGCCGGAAATGCGTGCTTGAATGCCCTACAGGTGCCATCCACGACGTCAACTTCCCGAAGCCTGCGGTGAAGGCCGAACCGAAACCGGCTGCCGCTCCGGCAGCGCCGGCCGGGAATCCTGCTGCACCTGCGGCAAAGCCCGTTGAGGCGGTGAAACCCGTTGAAAACAAGAATGAGGAGGAAAAGTGATGAAAAAGAAGATAACATTCGGAATCGGTGGCGTACACCCGAACGACAGCAAGATTTCGGCATCCTGCGCGATTGAGGTTCTTCCTCTTCCGAAAACCGTCTGGGTCTCGATGGCCCAGCATCTCGGCGCTCCTGCAAAGCCGGTCGTTGAGGTCGGGGCAGAAGTGAAGACAGGTCAGGTGATCGCAGAGCCGGGCGGCTTCATCTCCGCCTTCGTCCATTCCCCTGTGACGGGAACCGTCAAATCCATAGCCCCGCGTCAGGATCTCGCAGGCAACTGGATGACGCACATTGAGATAGCCGTGGCGGACGAAGAAGTCTGGGCCGACGGAATCGACACCTCGAAGGACATCGTTACGGCAATTCCGTCCGATAACGCCTTCATCATAGACCGCATCAAATCCAACGGAGTCGTGGGACTCGGCGGAGCGACCTTCCCGACCCACGTGAAGCTCTGCCCGCCTCCGGGAAAGAAGGCTGACTGCCTGATTCTCAACGGGGCCGAGTGCGAGCCATACCTCACCTCGGACAACCGCATAATGATCGAGCGCAGCCGCGAGATTGTCATCGGTGCCGCCCTTATGAAGAAGGTGCTCGGCGGATGTCCGGCTGTCATCGGAATCGAGGAGAACAAGCCTGAGGCGATCGCCGCAATGACCGCGGCAGTTTCCGAACTCGCTGCCGCCTCAGCCGATTATCAGGGGATCAGGGTTCAGGTTCTCAAAAAGAAATATCCGCAGGGCGGAGAGAAACAGCTCATCGCCGCTGTGATGAAGCGTGAAGTGAAGTCAATGGGCCTGCCGATAGATGTCGGCGCGGTGGTTCAGAATGTCGCCACTTCCCTTGCTGTCTATGAGGCTGTACAGAAGAATATGCCTCTGATTTACAACACTCTGACTGTCACGGGCGACTGCCTCGGCAAGGAGAGCCAGCACAACTTCCTGTTCCGAATCGGAATACCGCTCTCCTACATCGCCGAATATGCCGGCGGCGTTCCTGAACAGGCCGCAAAGATTGTTTCCGGAGGTCCGATGATGGGCAAGGCAATCTCCAACCTTGACGCCTGCACTGTAAAAGGCTCGTCATCCCTGCTCTATCTCACTGAAGATCAGACTGCAAGGAAGCCTCAGACGAACTGCATCCGCTGCGGAAAGTGCGCCGATGCCTGCCCGATGGGACTCGAACCGTTCCTTCTGAACAAGCTGGCTCGCAACGGAATGATGGAAGAGCTTGAGCACAACGCAGTTCAGGACTGCATCGAGTGCGGCTGCTGCCTCTACACCTGCCCGGCGAACATTCCTCTGCTGGATGTGATCCGTCTTGCCAAGGGCGACGTGATCAAGGCCATCCGCTCCCGTGCCGCCGCAAAGAAATAGATGTAAAAGTACATGCGAAACTTAAATTCAGAAGTAAAAAAAGTGCGTGGGATTTAACCCACCCCAATACGGGTAACCCAC
>CAVEHG010000011.1:0-10818 GCA_963615405.1 bacterium
CTCTACGACTGGTTCATCCAGCAGCTCGGAATCTTCCCTTCGCATCAGTATGAATTCGCGCGTCTCAACCTCACCTACACGGTGATGAGCAAGCGCAAACTTCTCGAACTGGTCCGCAACAATTTTGTAAGCGGATGGGACGACCCGCGTATGCCGACCATCTGCGGAATACGCCGCCGCGGCTACACTCCGGAGGCCATCAAGATGTTCGTCGACAAGGTGGGCCTTGCAAAACGGGAGCAGCTGATTGATCTCCAGCTTATGGAATGGTGTGTGCGCCAGGACCTTAACGAAAGGTCCAACCGCTATATGGTCGTGCAGGATCCGGTCAGGCTCACGATCACCAACTGGGAGGCGGGCAAGGTCGAGTGGTTCGACGCGCCTCTCAATCCGGCAGATCCGGAGGGACCTTCCCGCAAGGTGCCTTTCACCGGCGAACTGCTCATCGACAGGGCCGATTTCATGGAAGACGCCCCGAAGAAATATTTCCGTCTCAAGCCAGAAGGCGAGGTGCGTCTGAAATACACCTATATAATTAAGTGCAACGAGGTCGTGAAGGATGCCGAAGGCAATGTCGTTGAACTCAAGTGCACGTACGACCCTTCAACGCGTCCGGGCTCCGGAGAATGGCGTTCCGTCAAGGGCACGATTCACTGGGTGAGCGCTGAGCACGCGAAGGAGATTGAACTCCGCCTTTACGACAAGCTCTTCACGGAACCGGAAATGGGTTCTATACCGGAGGGCAGGGACTACAAGGAGTATCTCAATCCTGATTCGCTCAAGGTGGCTTCCGGCTTTGCCGAGCCTGCGCTTCTTGAGGACAAGTCTGGTCTCGCGGTTCAGTTCGAGCGCGTGGGCTATTTCTTCAAGGATCCAGACTCGACGCCAGAGCACTTCGTGTTCAACAAGACCACGGCGCTTAAGGACTCGTTCAAGTTTTGAAATGTACGCGGGCTCTGAATGACAGCGACACGGAGCCTGTCGGTGAAAAATACAGGGAACGATGGCATTTGACTGGAAAAAAATATTCCGCAGGCGGGAACGCAGACTTTCGATGAAAGGGAAATTCATCCTTGGGTTGAGTTCCATCGCCGCCATCCTTATGCTCTCCAGTATCATATCGGTGACGGAGTACAGGAGGATGAGCAACTATGTCTCCGACCTCATCGCCTCCAACATCAAGAGCCTCAATGTCTCGTTGCGGCTTGCGACCATAACTGACGACTACAATCTCAAGATTCTTGCGGTTATCGGCGACGAAAGCTCCAACGTCCTTCCCGAGTTCGACGGGGAGATGTTTCTCAGCCACTGCGACAGCCTGAAGCGGTCGCTCACTTCGCGCCGTGCGCTTCCTGTCGCGGATTCCGTGGCCTATGCCTATTCGGCCTATATGCTCACCTCGCTCGAACTCCAGAATGTGATATCATCGGACTTTATCGACGCCAGGGGGTGGTACTTTGAACGGCTTCAGCCCCGGTTCAACCGTCTTCATTCCGATCTGGAGGCACTCAATGCCGCAATTTACGAGGACCTCGAAGCCAATTCCGAGACTTTCCAGGAGAGTTTCTACCGGAGCATAGTCCCCGGGGTGGTTTCAGTGGCGGCCGGACTGCTGCTGGTGGTGTTGCTGCTGTTTTTCTTCCTGTCCTATTTCGTCGAACCGATACGCAGGATGAATGCCGGAATGACAGTTTACCGCGCTTCGGGCAAGCGCTACTTCTATGATTTCGACGGGGATGACGAACTTGCCGAACTGAACGGCTCAATTTCCGAAATCACTGAGGAGAACGCCGACCTCAAGCGCCGGATGAAGCTCCTTCGCAACAAACAATGAATGTCAAGGTAATATCGGTGAATGTGGGCAAGGCACTTCTGGTGAGTGCCCTGTTTATGTTCATATCGATGCTGATCTCGCTCGGAGAGGGTATGGATTCCGCATTCGGTTCTCTTGCGATCAGTTTTCTGATTACTTTCGTCGTGGGGGCGTTTCCCTTCATATTCGTGAGAAAAACTCCGCCGGTCACGATGGCGGACGGTTACCTTATCATCTTCATCTCCTGGATTCTGTCGTTCATATTCGGAATGCTGCCATATGTCCTTTACGGTGGGGAATTCTCTCTTGTAAACGCGTGGTATGAATCGGTGTCCGGATTCACGACGACAGGCTCCACCATCATCCGGGATGTCGAAGCTCTGCCGAAGAGTCTGCTTTTCTGGAGATCTTCGACCCATTTCATCGGAGGACTCGGAGTCGTCGTGTTCCTTCTTCTTGTGCTTCCGGATGCGAGTCCGTTCAGGCTCAGGATGACGAATCTTGAGATTTCCTCCCTTTCCCGCGACGGGTACCGCTACAAGTCTTCCCGCACGGTGGGGATAATCTGTCTTGTCTACATCTCGATCGCCCTTGTGGAGACTTTGCTGCTGTGGGCGGAGGGAATGAGTTTTTTTGACGCGATAAACCATTCGTTCAGCACGGTGTCAACAGGAGGATTCAGTACGCACAACGACTCCATAGGATTTTACGATTCAAGGATCATCGAACTGACAGTGATGTTTTTTATGGCGATTTCCGCAATGCATTTCGGCGTCATATTCACTTTCGTCACGACGGGCTCGTTCAAGGTGTTCAAAAACCCCGTAGTGCGTTTCTACCTTGGGACGATTGCTGCCGTTTCGCTGTTCGTGACTGTGTCGCTGGTTTTGGACGGGAATTGCGAATCTGTATGGAACGCATTGTTTGACAGTACTTTCCATGTTGTTAGTCTTATAAGTACGACCGGTTTCACCACTGCGGAGGCCTCCTCCTGGCCGATGTTCGCCTCCGCAATGCTGCTCTACTGCGGGCTCCAGTGCGGTTGCTCGGGATCCACCACGGGCGGTCTCAAGTCGGACAGGGTTTTGATCGCCGTGAAGTCCATCGGCTGCGAGGTCAGGCGCCGGCTGCATCCGAATTCTGTCTGCTCCGTACGCGTGGGCAACCATCTGGTAAGCGATGCCGCCGTCAATTCAGTGCTGATTTACATAGCGATGTATATGCTGCTGATGCTTCTTGCCGTCATCATTCTCCTTGCGACCGGGCTCGGAGGTGCGGATGCGGCGGCTGCCGCTATGGCGAGCATCGGAAATCTGGGAGTGAGCACTGTCGCCGAAACTCACGCCTTTGCCGCAATGCCGGTGACCGCTAAGCTCGTCTGCACATTCAATATGTTCCTCGGCCGTGTCGAAATCTATCCGGTTCTGATTGTCGGCTACCTCCTCTTTAACAGAAAGTCAAGGTGATGGGCGCTGCGGACTTCTTGTATCAGGGATTCCGTTCCCGTCTCGAATATGAGCCTACTCCGTGCCAGGACAATTTTTTCCGGACTGTCGCGGATTTTGTCGGAACGGATGACGACATTATGGTGGTGAACGGATATGCGGGAACAGGAAAGACCACGGCAATATCCGCCGTCATCAACACCCTTGCGGAACTGAAGATAAAGACCGTGCTTCTCGCTCCGACGGGGCGTGCGGCAAAAGTCCTCTCGAACTGTTCCGGCCGTCCCGCAGCCACGGTTCACAAGCACATCTACCGTCAGAAATCCGTCGGTGGCGACGGCTACGGGCAGTTTTCGCTTGCCCCGAACAAGGACAGGGACACGCTTTTTGTCGTCGATGAGGTTTCGCTCATAGGCATAGAGGCGGCGCAGCAGTCTTCTTCAGCGTCTTTCGGCACAGGCAATCTGCTCGACGACCTTGTCGCTTTCGTGCGCAGCGGCATTGACTGCAAGCTGGTTCTGATAGGCGATGCCGCGCAGCTGCCTCCGGTTGGGATGGACTGCAGCCCGGCACTTTCCCGCGAGTATATGGCAATGATGGGAGGAACGGTGTTCTGCACTCTCTCGACGGTGGTGCGTCAGCAGAGAGAGTCCGGCATTCTTGCGAATGCGACGAGGCTCCGCGAACTCATAACCGCATCGGAATATGGCGGGGATATGTATGAGTATGAGGAGGTCGGACTTTCCGTGGACGGATATGACGATGTTTCGAGAATCGGAGGGGGCGAACTCATCGAATGTCTCTGCGACGCATATTCCCGTTACGGTGATGACGAAACTGTGATTCTCTGCCGATCAAACAGGAGGGCGATAAAATACAATATGGGCGTGCGCTCGATGGTGCAGTTCAAGGAGGACCGGCTGGTGAGGGGAGACAAACTGATGATTGTGAAGAACTGCTACCAGTTCTGCTCTGATCTCGAAGGGGTGGATTACATAGCCAACGGGGACATTGCGAAGCTGTTGAGGATTTCGGACTATGAGGAACGCTACGGGCTGCATTTTGCGGACGCAAGGCTTCTTCTTCCGGACTACGGCGACCAGGAATTCACTGCCAAAGTCATTCTTGACACGCTTGACTCCGAGTCGGCTTCGCTGACATATGAACAGCAGAATCAGCTTTATGCTGGCGTGGATGCGGACTATTCGCACATCACGGCCAAACGCAAGAGATGGGAGGCTGTCCGCGAAGATCCATACTACAACGCTCTGCAGCTAAAGTACGCGGAGGCGCTGACCTGTCACAAGTCGCAGGGAGGACAGTGGAAATGTGTCTTTATCGACAATGCCTTCTGGCAGGACGGTCTTTCGACCGAAGACCTCAAGTGGCTTTATACGGCGCTTACCCGTGCGGTTGAGAAGGTGTATCTGGTGAACTTCAAAGATGAACTGTTTATGGGTAAGTCCGCTTCAAAAAGCGGTCTGCAGCGTTGCGCTCCTGGCGAATATCCTCACAACCAATAGGTTGCTGCGGCTTTCTTTTTAATTTAGTTAAGATAAATTCAGTTAGAATATGAAGAGAACTGCAATTATATTTCTTCTTTTATCAGGACTGGGCTGGATGGATCTGGCGGCACAGGAAAGAGTGAATGAGACGCCTTCGCCGGACTCCACAATGGTGGCCTTCACGCGGGCGAATGACCTTTGGGTGGCTGAACTTGCGAGCGGGAGGGAGTGGCGCATAACATCGGACGGAAACGACCTGGTGCTGAACGGCTACGCTTCGTGGGTCTATTACGAGGAAATTCTCGGCAGACCATCCCACTACAGGGCCTTCTGGTGGTCTCCGGACAGCAGGCGCATCGGCTTCTACCGTTTCGACAACACGTCGGTTCCGTACTTCCCGATATATTCGCCTTTTGCCGGACACGATGTCTCCGCTCCTGACCACGCCGGTTATCCAGGCAGACTGAACAACACCCGCTATCCGAAGGCGGGGCAGGCGAACCCGCTCGTGAAGGTCGGCTTTGTGGACATCGCGTCGGCTGTTTCCGGGGATTCCGCAATCGTATGGGCCGACTTTCCGCAGATGGGCGGGACTTCACAGACGGCGACTCCCGGCTGTACACCGTCTTCTACTGATGTTCGTGAGGGCATCTGCGACGGTTATTTCGGCGTGCCGTTCTGGAGCGCTGACAGCCGCGACTTCTATATCCCGACGCTGCCCCGCATCCAGAACGATCTGAATCTTTTTGCAGTTGATGCTGCGACGGGATGCAAGAGATTGATATACAATGAGAAATATCCCACCTGGCTGGAATGGTTTACATCAATGCAGTTCGGTCGAGGGGGAATCTATGTCGCAAGGAGGTTTGAAACCGGCTGGGATCAGATTTATTACATCTCCTATGACGGCTCGCTTGTGGAAAGGCTCACAGACAGCCGTCTTTGGAATGCAACGGTTCTCGGGGCGGACGAAAAGGCCGGAAAGCTCTTTTTCAGCGCGAAGCTTGACGGAGCGCCGCGGACGACGGTTTTCAGCGTGGACATCCCTAAGGAAATCCTTAAACGTTCTTCTGCGAAACCCTCCCGGACGGCTTCGGCAAAGTCTTCGGAGATTTTCACGCCGGCTCTCCCCGAGAGGAGGACAAGCGCGAAATGCTGCTCGCTTACCGCTCTTACGCCGCTTGATATGAATGCCGGAGGTGTGATCTTCGAGAAGGACTGCAGCAGTTTCGCCGCCTTCATCTCCAATTCCCGCACTCCGACGCGTCTTGTGGACTACAGACTGAAAAAAGGCCGGGTTGTTTCGTCCCGGGTCGTTGAGGATTTCACTCCCGAAAATTTCGATGCATCGCAATATGCCCTGCCTCAGCTCATTACGATGACAACGAAGGACGGATTCACGCTTCCGGCGCTGATTGCATATCCTAAGGGATTTGACCCTTCCGGCGCGGTGAAATATCCTGTTGTGATGGAGATTTACGGAGGACCGGACACCCCTTATGTCCGCGATCAGTGGCGAGCCCCGAACGAAACCAATCAGTGGTTTTCCGCCAACGGCATAATCAAGATCGTCTGCGACTCCCGCGCGGCCGGACACAACGGCAGGGCAGGGGAGGATATGGTTTACAGGGATGTTACCTCGTGGCCTGTCAGCGATTTCTGCGAATGGGCGGACTATCTGGCGGCTCAGCCTTATGTGGATGCCGGGCATATCGGTGTCGAGGGTTTCTCCTTCGGCGGCACGATGACTGCTATGCTCGTGATGCGCTACAGTGACAAGTTTTGCTGCGGAATCGCCGGAGGCGGAGTCTATGACTGGGCTCTCTACGACACCCACTACACGGAGCGCTTTATGGAAACTCCTGAAACCAACCCGGAGGGCTATGCGCGTGCCTGCGCTCTGAATTATGTAAATGATTATCCGTCAGACTTCAGTGACGACCGCGCAATGCTCCGTCTCACTCACGGCACCGGTGACGACAATGTCCATTTCCAGAACACGCTCGTCCTCATCGATGCCCTCCAGAAGGCCGGCAGGCATTTCGAACTGATGATTTATCCCGACGGGCTCCACGGCTACCGCGGTCATCAGGGCACCCATTCCCTCAAGAACGATCACGACTTCTGGCTCTCGCGTCTGTTTGACCGCTAAACCAGACCGCTTTTTAGCCCATCTCATTTAAGACTCTCTCCGCCACGAAAACCGCAGCAACCTTTCGGTTGTGAGGATTTTCGTAAGGAGAGGAACGCAGTAGACCGCTTTTTTGCCGCCCTCTTATAATGAGATTTTTCGGATCAGTCCCATAAGAGTTGCCCCTGGCCCGATTTCCGTAAAGTCAATCGCCTCCGCCGCCTGAATCCCGAGTTCTGCAGCCGCGTCTGCAGCCATATTCCGGACTGTCTCCGTCCACTTCACAGGACCGGTCAGCTGTGCGAGCAGATTCCGCTTGATTGCTTCCGGATCAGTTGTGGCCTGTGCTGTAAAATTCTGATAGACAGGACATACTGGGGTGTGCATATGAACGAGGTCTATGGCTTTGGCGAGTTCCGCGCGGGCAGGCTCCATAAGCGGCGAGTGGAACGCACCGCCGACCTGAAGCAGGATGGCTCTTTTTGCGCCCGCTTCCTTCAACTTTTCGCAGGCAGTCTCCACCGCCGCCGCATCTCCGGAAATCACCGTCTGTCCGTCGCAGTTGTAGTTCGCCGCCACAACGATGCCCTTCCGCCCTCCGTTGGCATCATTGGCGTCTGATGCCGCTCCGGTCACCTCTCCGCTGACTTCGGCGCAAATTTTCTCGATCAGCGCCGGATCCAGCGCAATGACTGCAGCCATCGCACCGGCTCTCATTTCGCAAGCCTTCTGCATAGCCCCTGCACGGGCAGCGACCAGCCTGAGCGCATCCTCAAATTCCAGAGCGCCGCAGACGGTCAGCGCCGAGAACTCCCCGAGCGAATGGCCGGCAACCATATCCGGCTTCCCGTACTCCAACGCCTTGGCAACAGAGTGCAGGAACACCGCCGGCTGGGTCACCCGTGTCTGTTTCAGTTCCTCTGCTGTGCCGTAAAACATTACATCTGTAATCCTGAACCCGAGGATGTCGTTGGCTTTTTCGAACATATCCCTCCATTCTCCGCCCTTTTCATAAAGGTCCAGTCCCATTCCCGTGAACTGTGCTCCCTGTCCGGGAAAAACGAATGCGTGTTTCATATCGTGTAAATTTATCAGTCAGAGTAATTTTAGCCGTGTTTCCAATTGGAACTTTTTATCAAATCCGCTCTGCAGGTCAGATCAGTCCGTAAATCAGGTTCCACAGGAGAAAGCGTACGAACTTTCCGACAAGCAGCAGGAACATCGTGGTCACAGGACGTGTTTTGTAGAAACCGAGGGCTATGGCTATGACGTCTCCGATTATCGGGACCCACGCCAGCAGCGCGAGCCATACTCCATATCTGTCAATCTTGACCTTCTGCTTCTCGAGGGTCTCCGGCTTCACCCTGAACCACTTTTCAATCCACTCCCAACGGCCTATCCACCCGATCCAATAGGTCAGAACACTTCCGAGCCAGTTGCCGAGAGTTCCCACGACGAGACATCCAACGGGATTTTTTGTCGCCGCAAGCACTGCGATGTAGAGCGCATCGGAACTGAACGGCAGCACCGTCGCGGCCAGAAAAGCCCCGATAAACAGTCCGAAAAGTCCCAGTGACTCAAGATTCAGCATTCCTGTCTGTATTTTTTCCTGTCTGTATTTTTTACGTTTCGCAAGTGCCCTGACGCTCACCGTTTGCTTCTGAAAAATTCGCTCACGATGGCACCGCATTCCTCCTCCAAAACTCCGGAAATGACCTCCGTTTTGGGATGCAACAGTGACGGCGTGAACTTCGAGAACCCGCGTTTCGGGTCAGCCGCGCCATAGACAATCCGTCCGACCTGCGCCCAATTCATCGCTCCTGCGCACATCGGGCAGGGTTCAACTGTCACATACAGTGTGCACTCGTCGAGATATTTCCCGCCCACAGCCTCGGTTGCGGCAGTTATGGCAATCATCTCCGCGTGCGCTGACGGATCGTGCAGTCTCTCCGTCATATTGTGTCCTCTCGCGATGACGCGTCCTTTCCATACAACCACCGCTCCGATGGGTACTTCGTCATCTTCAAATGCGCATCCGGCTTCCTTCAGCGCTTCGCGCATATATTTATCGTCCCCCGTGGAGGCGGGCCTGTTTCCTCCCTCCGCGAATATGTTGTCTTTCAGTCCCATATACCGTATGTCTGAATTTCGAAAGTTTTCGCATCTGTCCTTTGAGTGAAAACACGACTTATCTCATTCTGCCTGAATGTCCCGATTTATCTTTTTTCGCAGCGGCTCCCTGCCGTCATCTGGGACATAATCACCCCCACCGCGCAGATTGCCACCCCGATCCACTGCCTCCAGTTCAGCAGCTCGTGGCCGAGCACCCACGCGATAATCGCCGATGCCACCGGGATCAAAGCAGTGAAAATGCTGGATTTCGCAACACCGAGTTTCTTGATTGTCCCCACCCAGAGCGAAAAAGCCAAGCTCGAACAGAGTACTGCCAGACACAGGATAGGTTCCCAGGTCTCCCAACTGAGATAGACCTCCGGATTGAATTCGTCAAAACCCTTGAAAATGAACAGCGGAAGCAGATACACCGAACCGATGAGGAACTGGTACATCACGATGTTCCGGCTGGAGTAGCCGTCGCTGAGCTTTCTGGTTATGCTCGCGTGGCAGACCTCCGCGATGACCGCAACCAGCAGAAATGCGACCCCGACAATGAAATGCTCCCCCAGTTCGCCTTTTGCCATCGCCACAAGGACAATTCCTCCGAGCGAAAGGAATATCCCCAGAATGTTGATTCCGCAGATTTTTTCCCTGAAAAAGACTATGCCCGCGAAAATCGAGAATATTGGAATAGTCGCGACAGTCATCGCGCTCAGAGTCGGAGACCCTGTGAGTTTGATTCCGTAGGTCTCGAAAAGGAAATAGACGAACGGCTCGCACAGAGCCAGAAGCATAAACCATTTCAGGTCTTTCCGCTTGATGGACACCAGTTTGCGCGTCGCGGCGTTGAACGCGAACAGCAGAAGTCCGGCAATGAATATTCTTATGAAAACGAAATAGAAGATGGAAATCCCTCTTCCGATGAGGCAGTCCGACCAGATGTAGGACGCACCCCACAGGGTGATTGCCGTCAGCGATATTATATATGTCAGAAAATTTCCTCTGTATTCCCTGCTCTTCATTCTATTTCTGTGCTTTTGGACGAATTTTTCTGAACCTGAGCCTCAGCACTCCCCAGAAGGCCTCTCCGAAGATGCTTCCGCTCATCTTAGATGTGCCCTCCTTGCGGTCCACGAAGATGATCGGCACCTCCTTTATCCTGAATCCCAGCTTGCAGCAGCTGTACTTCATCTCGATCTGGAATCCGTAACCGTACATTCTGATTCTGTCCAAATCTATGGTTTCCAACACCTTGCGCCTGTAGCACTTGAACCCGGCCGTGGTGTCATAGATCTTCATCCCGAGCACCGTACGCACATAGACCGAAGCATAGTAGGACATTATGACGCGACCTATCGGCCAGTTGATCACGCTGATGCCGTTGCAGTAGCGCGAACCTATCGCAAGATCCGCTCCGTCCTCCGCACAGGCGCGGTAAAGTTTCGGAAGATCCTCCGGATTGTGGGAAAAGTCCGCGTCCATCTCGAAAATATAGTCATACGCGTTCTCCAGAGCCCATTTGAATCCGGTGATGTACGCCGTTCCCAGCCCGAGCTTGCCCGACCGCTCTATCATAAACAGCCGTTCCGGGAAACTTTCCTGCAGTTTCCTGACAATTCCGGCCGTACCGTCAGGCGACCCGTCTTCAATCACGAGCACGTGGTAGTCACCATCAAGCGCAAAAACTGCCCGGATAATCTTTTCTATGTTTTCCCGCTCGTTGTAAGTCGGGATTATGACAACTTTCCTGTCCATATTTTCCCCTCCATTCGCAGCCTTTCGGACGCGATTAAAATTTCCATCTTACAA
>CAVEHG010000011.1:10828-19116 GCA_963615405.1 bacterium
CCGTTATATTATTTTTGTACGATTTTTCCAGACGATGAAAAATGTGTCTGAAAGCTTGGAAATAAAAATGCGATAAATATGAAAAGAATATTGAAACTTTCTGTTGTTCTGTGTGTTAGCTTCGTTCTCTTTTCCTGCGGCGGTAATAGGGACGACGGTTCCGTGAATCCTTCGGGAGATTTTGCGACCTGGGTTAGCGCCTACACAGGAGGAATGGTCTCAAGCACGTCCACAATCCGTGTGGAATTCGCCTCGACTCCGGATATTTCTGTCCCGGCGGCGGATCTGTTCAGTTTCTCTCCGTCTCTCAAGGGAGAAGCCCGCTGGTACGGTTCTCAGGCGATTGAATTCATTCCTGAGGATGGTGCCCTGAAACAGAACAGGGAATACCGGGCAAAGATCAGTCTCGACAGGATTTTCACCATCGAAAACTCCGCTCTCAGAACCTTTGAATTCAGTTTCAAGGTTGCGCCGAAAAAAGCCGAAATTGTCATTGACAATGTCAGGGCAGATCAGACCACGGCGACAGTGAACGGACGTCTTACCCTCAGCGAAGATGTTGATGAACAGAAAGTCAGGAATTATCTTTATCTTGAAGGCGATGCGGCCGGAGCGGAAATAACCCTCGCCCGCGTTTCCGGGGGTGTATATGAGTTCAGCTGCGGGCCTGTTGAGCGGAAATCTTCCGACGGAAAGCTCACGGTGGTTTTTGACGGTCACGAGGACAAGTTCGAGAAAACTGTCAGCGCCAGCGTCACCATCCCGTCAAATAACGGCTTCTGCGTGTTCTCCGCGAAAAAAGTCGAGGGGACGGAACCGTATATAGAGGTCGTTCTCTCCCAGCCGCTCGACCCTCTTGCAGACATCAGCGGAATGTTCACCCTCACCGGATGCGGGAAAAATTACGCGACTTTCAACGGCAACATAGTTAAAGTCTTCTACGAAAGGCTCGCCTCCACGGACCGGATGGAACTCACAGTTTCAGCGCTGTTGAAAGACAGTAAGGGAGTCAGGCTCGGCGCGGACTGGACCGCGACTTTCCTTAGCGATGAGCCTGCTCCGGCGGTGAAACTTCTCTGTAGCGGGAACATACTTCCGGACGAGAGCCGCCTCATCCTTCCGTTTCAGGCGGTGAACCTTCGCGCCGTTGACCTCCGGGTCGTGAAAATATTCAGCAACAACATCCTCACTTTCCTTCAGGACAACAACCTTGACGGAGATTATCAGCTCAGGCGTTCGGGCCGCCTGGTTTACAGGAAGACCCTTCTTCTGGACACCGATTCGGGCAAGGACCTTCATCAGTGGAATACCTTCTGCGCGGACCTCTCCTCTCTGATGAAGAGGGATGCCGGGGCGATTTACCGGGTGTCGATTTCCTTCAAACAGGACTATTCGCTTTACGGACAGGGCAAAGGGACATCCGCATCCTCATCCGACACGCAATCCCTCACCAGACTTGCCGACGGTGAAATGACGGCGGCAGAGCAGGACGAGTGGGATGAACCGAATGCCTATTACTATGACAATTTTTATGATTGGAGCGTCTACGACTGGCAAGACAGGGACAACCCTCTAACCCCTTCATACTATATGGTGTCCGACCGGTTTCCGGGGGTGAACCTTCTTTCGTCAAATCTTGGAATCATTGCCAAGGGGTCGAACGGGAACAGGCTTGACGTATGGGTGAACGACATCATTTCTTCGGAACCTGTGTCCAATGCCGAGGTTACGGTCTATAATTTCCAGCGTCAGAGCATCGCAAAGGCGAAAACCGATGCTGCTGGGCATTGTACCGTCACTCCGTCCGGAAAGGCTTTCGTCGTGAAGGCCGTTCAGGGGAGCAGTGCGTCATATCTCAAAGTGTCAGACTCCGATGTCAACTCTCTGAGCAAATTCGATGTGGGCGGAGACAAGGTTGAGAAGGGAATAAAGGGCTTCCTTTACGGAGAGAGGGGAGTGTGGAGACCCGGTGACACTCTCCATCTGGTTCTGATCTGCTCCGGCGACATTCCGGCCAGCCATCCGGCGGTTCTGGAACTCTACACGCCACAGGGACAGCTTTATACCCGAACTGTGTGCGCAAAGTCCGTCAACGGGTTCTATACTTTTGACGTGAAGACATCGGACAGCGATGTATCCGGCACATATCAGGCCTGTGCAAAGGTCGGAGGCGCAACCTTCCACAAGTCTCTTCCAATTGAGACCATCAAGCCTAACCGTTTGAAAATCAGTCTTGATCTGCCTTCGTCCGGACTCCGTGCGGGAAAGAACGCTTCCCTTAATCTCTCATCCTCCTGGCTCACGGGGCCTGCCGCATCCGGATTGCAGGCGAAATCAACGATAACTCTGAAAAACTCTTCGACTTCCATCGACGGATTTTCCGGCTATGTGTTCCAGATTCCGCTTTCCGAATTCACTTCTTCCGAAGCGGAGTTCTTCTCGACCCGTCTTGACTCGCACGGCAAGGCTTCGGTTTCCGCCGCTGTCCCTGCCGCGAAGGATGCCCCGGGGATTCTGAAGGCTGTCATCGCGACCCGCGTAGTTGAACCTGGCGGAGACGAAAGCATTGTCTCACAGACAGTCAAGTGTCTGCCTTTCGACGCCTATGTCGGAGTGAAGATTCCGTCATCGTCCGAGGACTATCTCGAAACCGACAAGACCCACAGCTTCAGAATCTGTCTCGTGGATGCGGAAGGCAACAGGGTGAAGGGGCACAGACTTGAGTACAGGATTTACCGTCTGGACTGGAGCTGGTGGTGGGAGAACAACAATACAGAGCTTTCCGACTATGTGAACGGCCATTCCGAGCGCCTCTACACCTCCGGACAGATGATCTCCGGAGAAAACGACAACACTGTTGACTTCAAAGTCTCCTACCCTGACTGGGGACGTTTCCTCATCTATGTCCGGGACAGGGACGGAGGTCACTCCAGCGGAAGCATATTCTTCTGCGACTGGCCTTCGTGGAGAGGGCGTGCCGACAGGGGAGACGGTTCAGCCGCGACTATGCTCACATTCTCTCTCGACAAGAAAGCCTACAAAACGGGCGAGGAGGGCGTGATTTATATTCCCGCAGCAAAGGGTGCGCGTGCGCTCGTCACTTTCGAAAACGACTCCCGCGTGCTTTCGTCCGCCTGGGTTGAGACTTCCGGCGAAACAGAGACCCAGTTCCGTTTCTCCGTGACAAGGGATATGGCTCCGAACTGCTACGCATGCATCACGCTTCTGAACCCTCACAGCCGCACGGCCGACGGTCAGCCGATCCGTCTCTATGGCGTTCAGCCTGTCACCGTCACGAACCCGGCCACCCATCTTGAGCCTCAGCTTACTCTCCCGGCCGTCATCCGTCCCCAGGAGGAGTTCACAGTGAAGGTGAAGGAAAAGTCATCAAAGCCGATGACCTACACTCTCGCCATTGTAGACGAGGGACTTCTGGATCTGACATCCTTCAAGACTCCGGATCCGTGGAAAGCGTTCAACCGTCGCACGGCTCTCGGGGTCAGGACCTGGGACATATACACTAATGTGATAGGCGCCTTCGGTTCGACTTACTCATCGATGTTCAGCATCGGAGGTGACGAGGATGTGAAAGTTGACGGAACACCTCGCGACAACCGTTTCAATCCTGTCGTTGAATTCCTCGGACCTTTCACCCTCAAGAAGGGCACTGCGACTCACAGAATTACGCTCCCGATGTATGTGGGAAGCGTGAGGGTGATGGTGGTTGCGGCTCAGGACGGGGCATACGGCTGCGCAGAAAGGGCTGTGCCGGTGCGTTCGCCGCTTATGGTGCTCCCGACTCTTCCGAGAACGGTGTCAGTTGGGGAAAAGGTCACGATGCCGGTCAATGTCTTCGCTATGGAAGAGGATGTGAAAGATGTTGAGGTCAGCGTCAGCGTGGAGGGAGCTCTCGGCATTGAGGGCGGCTCCGCGAAGACCCTCAGTTTCACTTCCGCCGGGGACAAGCTTGTGAATTTCACTCTTCGCAGTTCTTCCGCAACAGGCTGTGCCAAGGTGAAAGTTACTGCGAAATCAGGAAGTTACTCCGCAGAGGAAACCGTAAACCTTGAGGTGACTAACTCCAATCCGGCAGTATCTTCCTACCGTCACGCTATGCTCAAGGCGGGCGAAAGCTGTTCGTTCCCGTGCGAGGTCCCCGTCGCCGACGGAGACTGCAATATGCTCGAAGTAAGTTCTCTCCCTTCAATAGACGTGAACGGAATCTGGCTCTATATCAAACATTACTCTCATCTCTGTACTGAGCAGCTCTCGGCAAGGGGTATAACCCTCCTTTCGATTCTTCCGCAGCTTGACGAAGACCGAAAGGCCGAGGCACGGGAGATGATTGCGCAAATTCTTTCCGACCTTTACGCAAGACAGCTTTCCGACGGCAGTTTTGCATATTGGAAGGGATCTGACCATATCAACCTGTGGGCTGATGCGATGGCCGGTCATTTTATGACTCTTGCCGCCAACAACGGCTTCAGCGTGAACGGAGGAGTTTTCGGTGCGTGGAGAAACAGGGTCAAGAACTATGTGGGAACCCGCCGTACAATGTCCGATGCCACGGATGAACTCGCGGCGTACTGTCTTTATGTGCTTGCGCTTTCGGGGAATTCTCAGGACGGAGCAATGAACCGTCTCAAGGAGTCAGACAATATCCCTGTGACCGCACGCTACCTCCTTTCTTCCGCATATTCGCTTTCGGGAAAGAAATCAGTGGCTCAGGGTATTCTGAACTCCATCAAATCAGGAAAGGCGACGAAAGTCACGGAGGGGAGCGAATGTTACTTCTCATCCGCTCTTCGGAATCAGGCCATTGCCCTTGAGGCTCAGGCACTTTGCGGAGATCTGTCTTCGGCTCTGAGCCTTGCGGAGAAAGTGGCTGAAGGCTTCGTTGAAGAAGGCTACACCACCCAGACCGCGGCATTTGCATCCGTTGCGCTTTCCCGCCTCTATCCTCTAGTCGACAAATCTTCCCTTTCATTCAAACTTGAAAGCGGATTCGGAAAAGAGGGCGCGAATTCAGAGAATGTCAAGACAGTGAATACATCCTGGTCCAGGATACTTTCAGGGGAGGTTGGAAGCGTGAAGGTTACCAACACATCTTCAGGTGTCGTCTATGTGGGCCTGACCTCACGTGTGACCGCCGCCTGCGGCACTGCGGTCGAGGCAGCATCCTCCGGAATTACAATATCCTCCGTTTACACCGACCTTGATGGCAACGAGGTGAACCCGTCAGTACTCACACAGGGCAGTGATTTCACCGTAAAGGTCACGGTTCAGAATCTTGACAGATCCATGGGCCGCCGGGACCTCGCCCTGCGCATCGGAGTGCCTTCGGGATGGGAGATTTTCAACAGCCGTCTTTTCAGTGAAGGCGGTGAGGAAAAGGACTCCAGATATTCTTACTGCGACATCCGTGACAGCGAAGTGTTCTACTATTTCGACCTTCCGCAAGGTGCTTCCAAGTCCTTTACGGTAAGGCTCGCTGCAACCTATCTCGGCGAATTCACCCTTCCGGCCATCAGTTGCGAGGCGATGTACGACAACGCTGTCTTTGCCCGCACCGCTTCCGGAACAGCTGTGGTTAAGTAAGTTATCATAAAAACAACTTGGTAATCTTACTGAATTCCCCCTATTCTGCAGGAGATTGTTGATTCCCTGGAACGGAAACAATGACGGCTGAAATGATTATCAGTGAAGCGAAAGGCCTGATTTTAACGGTCAAAGTCAGGTCTCTCGCTTTGCTGCGCTCGGATAGGCGGCGGCTTCTCGGGGCCGGAGTGTTTGCGGGAGCGGTTCTCGCTCTCGTACTCGGCTTTGCTTTCTGTCTTCCCCGCGACCTTTTTGATGGTGTTTCATACTCCACTGTCGTGGAAAGCCGTGACGGGGAACTTCTGGGAGCGCGCACGGCCTTGGACGGGCAGTGGCGGTTCCCGCCGGCAGAAAAGGAACAGTCGCTATCACCGCGTTACAAGGCTGCGCTTGTCCAGTTCGAAGACCGGCATTTCTTTGTCCACAACGGGGTGAACCTCCCCTCAATCGCCCGGGCTCTGGTTCAGAACATCCGGGAGGGCCGGGTAGTGAGCGGCGGCAGCACCATAACGATGCAGACCATCCGCCTCAGCCGTCCGGACGCTCCCAGAAACCTCGGGGAGAAGCTCCTTGAGGCTGTCCTCGCCTTAAGACTTGAACTGCGCCTCTCAAAAGACGAAATTCTTGACCTTTATGCCGCCCACGCCCCTTTCGGCGGTAACGTGGTGGGCGTTGAGGCCGCCTCCTGGCGCTATTTCGGGCGTTCCTCCGCGGAACTTTCCTGGGCGGAGGCCGCAACGCTTGCCGTTCTTCCGAATTCCCCCGCGCTCATTCATCCGGGGCGTAACCGCTTGTCTCTCAAGGCAAAGCGCGACAGGCTTCTGATGCGCCTGCATGATATGGGGATCATTGACTCCGAGACCCTCTCGCTGTCTCTCGAAGAACCTCTCCCTGATGCTCCCTATCCTCTTCCGCAGACCGCTTTCCACCTCGTGGAGCGCTGCAAGGCGGAGCATCCCGGGGAAAGAGTCCGCACAGGCGTGGACATATCGCTTCAGAAGCGCCTTGAGACTGTTCTTAGCAGATGGAACGAGGATCTTTCCCGTTCGGGAGTCAGGGACCTGGCGGCTGTGGTGCTGGATGTGGAGACCGGAGAGATTGTGGCGTATTGCGGCAACGCGATTTCCGGGGCCTGTCCCGGCGGTATTTCTTCCAACGGTATTTCTTCCAACGGTGTTTCTTCCGGAGGGAGCTCTTCCATAGAGAACTCTTCCTGGAAAGGTTTTTCCGGCGGATTCTCCTCCCTTCGGGAAGGTGCGCTGGTGGACATCGCAGACTCTCCCCGCAGCACCGGAAGCATACTCAAGCCCTTCCTTTACGCCGCCCTTCTGCAGAGGGGCGACATCCTTCCGCATACCCTTGTGGCCGACATCCCGATAAGTCTTTCCGGTTTCACCCCGCATAATTTCGATCTCAGGTTCAGCGGCGCCGTTCCTGCTTCCGAGGCTCTTGCCCGTTCACTTAATGTTCCGTATGTCAATCTGTTGAAGATGTACGGAGTTCAGAATTTCTATGATCTTCTTCGTGTTGCCGGGATGACCACTCTGACCCGGAGTGCCGGGGACTACGGCCTTTCTCTCATTCTTGGAGGCGCAGAAGGAAAACTGCTTGAAATGACGCGGATGTTCGGAGGAATGTCGGCGTACTATCAGGGCATAACGTCGTGGCTTCCAAAAGAGTGGCCTCTGACCGACAAATGTGCTCTCCATTGGGTCTTCGATTCACTCAAGGAACTCAATCGCCCGGACGAAATGGATTGGAGGATGGTGCAGTCGCTTCGCAAGATTGCCTGGAAAACCGGCACAAGTTTCGGATTCAGGGATGCCTGGGCTGTGGGTACGACAACACGCTATGCTGTCGGTGTCTGGGCGGGCAACGCAAACGGGGAGTCGTCCCCCTCCCTGATTGGTGCGAGGACTGCCGGCCCGGTTCTTTTCGACATATTCAATCTTCTCCCGCAGTCAGCGTGGTTCGATGATCCGCTGCCCGGGGATTGCATCTGGGCGGAGGTCTGCAGGAAATCAGGCCATCTCAAAGGTCAGTTCTGCGAACAGTGCGATTCCCTGATGCTTCCTTCGGCGGCCCTGAGAAGCCGCAGCTGCCCCTATCACCATCCTGTTCTCCTCTCTTCCGACGGAAGAAACCGTCTTTCGACCCCTGAGCCGCTCTCCCGCACCCGCAATTTTTTCGTCCTCCCGCCTGCAATGGAGTGGTACTACCGCAAGCAACATCCTGAATACGAGCCGCTTCCGCCATTAAGAAAGGGTTCGTCCCCCGACTCGTCCACCCCGATGGAGTTCATCTACCCGGAGCCATATGCCGAAGTTTTCATCCCCGATTCGACTGACGGCAGGGAGGGGGAGGTTGTTTTTCGTCTCTCGCACATGACCCCCGAGACCGAAGTCTTCTGGCATTTGGATTCGGAATATATAGGGACGACCTCCTGTTTCCACACTTTTTCCATCCGTCCTCCGCGCGGCCGCCACACGATGACCGTCGTTGATACCGACGGCAACAGCACATCGGTGTCGTTCACAGTCGTGAATGATGACGAAAACAGCTTCTGAGTTTCGCAAGTGCGGGGGCTCTGTTTCCATGCCTGTTCCGCCTGAATGGCCCGCTTCTTCAATACCTCCGGAGAGTGTTTTGAAAAAACTTTGAAAATTTTTCGAGAAAAGTTTGCAGGTTCA
>CAVEHG010000012.1:0-18750 GCA_963615405.1 bacterium
GGGCCGCGACCGGAGGGAGCGGCGCTGGGACAGGTGCTGGGGCAGGTGCTGGGACGGATGCTGAGACAGGTGCTGAGACAGGTGCTGAGGCTGGTGCCGGAACGGACGCAGGGATGGGCGCAGGGACGGGCGCGGGGACGGGCGCGGGCTTTGGCGGAAATATGGCGCGGGCGGAGGAGCAGAGTCAGCTGGACGAGTTCGGATATGACCTCACCGCGGCGGCGCGGGAGCACAGGCTTGACCCGGTAGTCGGGCGCGAGGCGGAGATAATGAGAGTGATTCAGATTCTCGGACGGAGAAAGAAGAACAACGCGATGCTGATAGGCGACCCGGGGGTGGGCAAGTCGGCAATCGTGGAGGGGATTGCGATAAGGATTGCGACCGGAGATATCCCCCCGACCCTCAAGGGGAAGCGGCTGGTTTCGCTCGACATAGCCTCTGTGGTCGCCGGGACCCGCTACAGGGGCGATTTCGAGAAAAGACTCAAGGGGATTATGAATGAGATTGCGGCCAACCCGGACGTGATTCTGTTCATTGACGAGTTCCACACTATGGTCGGGGCAGGAGGCGGTTCCGGAAGCCTTGATGCGGCAAACATACTCAAGCCGGCTCTCGCACGGGGAGAGATCCAGTGCATCGGTGCGACCACTCTCGACGAGTTCCGCAAGATTGTGGAGAAGGACGGGGCGCTGGACAGGCGCTTCCAGAAGATTGTGGTGGAGCCTACCTCCGCCGCACAGACGCTGTCGATCCTTGAGCGGATGTGCCCGAGGTATGAGCAGTATCACGGGGTGAATTACAGCGACGACTCTCTGGAGGCCTGCGTGTCGATGTCCTCGAGATATGTCACTGACAGATGTCTGCCGGACAAGGCGCTGGACATTATGGATGAGGCAGGGTCGATGGTGCGGCTGCGCGGCGGGGAGGCAGTGCGGCGGGAGGATGTCGCCGAGGTGGTCTCCAAGATGACGGGCATTCCGGTGAGCAGCGTGGCGCAGTCGGAAAGCCTGAGGCTGATGCGGATGGAGAAGCGGTTGGAGCAGCGGATAGTGGGGCAGGACGACGCCGTCGCCGGCGTCGTCCGCGCGATTCGGAGGAATCGCGCCGGGATCAAAGATCCCGCCCGCCCCATCGGCACCTTCCTCTTTGTCGGTCCCACAGGAGTCGGCAAGACCCGGCTCGCGAAGTCGATAGCTGAATATCTCTTTGACAGCGAAGACAATATGGTCCGCATAGACATGAGCGAATACTCCGAAAAATTCAACGTATCGCGGCTCATCGGAGCGCCTCCGGGCTACGTCGGCTACGAGGAGGGCGGACAGCTGAGCGAGAAGGTGCGCCGCAAGCCCTACTGCGTCGTGCTCCTGGACGAAATCGAGAAAGCGCACCCGGATGTCTACAACCTTCTGCTCCAGGTGCTTGACGACGGCCGCCTGACAGACTCCGACGGCAACACCGTCGATTTCCGCAACACAATCCTGATCATGACCTCGAACGTCGGTTCCCGCGAACTTGACGAATATGGCAGCGGAGTCGGATTCGTCACTGCCGGGCGCAATGTGGGCGACAACCGCAGGACTGTTCTCAACAAGGCGCTCAAACGCGCGTTCCCGCCTGAATTCATCAACCGCATCGACGAGGTGATTTACTTCGACAGCCTCACCCCGGAAAGCATAGCCAAAATCGTGAACATCGAATTGAAAGCGCTCCAGGGAAGGATTCTCGATGCCGGTTACAGCCTCGACATCGCTCCCGGGGTAAGGAAATTCATTGCCGAAGCAGGCTTTGACCCGGGCTACGGTGCAAGACCTCTGCGCAGAGTCATCCAGAGATTCATCGAAGACCCCGTCTCAGAGTTCATCATCAGCGACCGAAGCCGCAGAAACCGCAGGGAGACGGTCCGCCTGCACATTTCCCTCAACCGGGAGAAGAACGGAACGGCAGTTGCATTAAGCGATCACTGCGCAAAACCCCGGTAAATCAAGGTAAACGCGAAAATTGAACATATTATGAAAGCCATGACACCTGCGTTGAAAACAATCATCCTGTGCGCCGCATCGGCGCTGCTTTGCCTTCCGGCGACAGCCCAGTCTGACAAACAGACCTGGCCCACACCTGACGGGACATATATGTTTGCGGAACGGGACACCTGCAAACTCAATATGGACATATATGAACCCGCCCCGGGCACAACGACATTCGCCTCCGGAGGAGACAAGCCGACTGTCATCTTTATGTTCGGAGGAGGATTTGTCGGAGGCAGCCGCAACAGCGAGGATCTGATGCCGTTTTTCAGCGCAATGCTCCGCGAAGGGCTGAGAGTCGTAGCCATTGACTACAGACTCGGACTGAAGGGACAGAAGGATGTCGGAATCGGCAATGTCGATGCCATCGACAACGCAATCCACATCGCCGTGGAAGACCTTTTCAGCGCCACCGACTTTATCATCGACAATTCGGGGGAACTTGGCATCAACCCCGAAAACCTTGTCATAATGGGATCCTCGGCCGGCGCGATTTCAGTCCTTCAGGCCGAATACGAGCTGTGCAACGGAAGCAAATGGGCGCAAGCCCTCCCGAAAGGCTTCAATTACAGGGGCGTGGTCGCGCTTGCAGGCGCCATTCTCAGCCGCGACGGGACACTCAAATACGGAAAAGAACCCTGCCCGACTCTCCTTTTCCACGGAATTGAAGACAAAGTCGTAAACTACAGACAGACACGCTTTTTCAAACTTGGCTGGTACGGATCCAACACCATCGCTTCAATCTGCCGCAAGAACGGCTACAACCACAGCATCTACCGCTACGAAGGCGCACACCACGAAATCGCCGACTCAGGGATTGAGAATCTCCCTTCCATTATGGAATTCCTCGAAGTCAACATCGCCCTCGGCATTCCGCGTACGGTCGATGCCCTCGTCACCGACCCGCGCATTGAGCCTTCAACCCTCACGCTTTCAGATCTATACAATTAAGACCTAAAACCGTCTGAATGCAATGCAGGCATTGTGCCCGCCGAATCCGAGCGAATCTGAGATTGCAACGGTGAGCGGTGTTTCGACTGCGACATTCGGCGTGTAGTCCAGGTCACATTCCGGATCAGGCGTGTCGAGATGGATGGTAGGCGGGACTGTTCCGTCCCTGAGCGCAAGCACTGAAGCTATGGCCTCGAATCCTCCGGCGGCTCCGAGCGGATGCCCTGTCATTGACTTTGTCGATGAGATGTGGGCGCGGCGGGCTTCACTCTCCCCGAGAGCTATCTTGAACGCCCTGGTCTCGCAGCTGTCGTTGAGCTGAGTGCCCGTTCCGTGGGCGTTGATGTAGAGATTGTCCTCCCCGGCGCGGTAGTCGGCCTGGGAAAGCGCCTCCTCAATGGCTTTGGACTGGGTGAGACCGTCAGGCCTCGGCGCAGTAATGTGATGCCCGTCGCAGGTGTTTCCGTAGCCGCAGATTTCCCCGAGAATTTCAGCGCCGCGTGCTTTCGCGTGCTCATATTCCTCAAGCACAAGCACTCCGGCTCCCTCCGCGAGCACGAATCCCGCCCTGTTCGCATTGAACGGCAGGCAGGCGTAGTCCGGGTCACCGGCACCTGTCAGGGCTTTCGCATTCGCGAACGCCGCAACGGACATGGGGATGAGCGGAGATTCGGTGCCTCCTGCGATGATCGCGTCAGCATAGCCGTGACGTATTGCCCTGTAGGCCTCTCCGATTGAGTGAGTCGCAGTGGAGCAGGCCGTCACGACTGGCAGGCAGGGGCCGTTGGCGTGGTGACGTATGGCGATGTTTCCGGACGCGATGTTCGGAATCATTGTCGGAACATAAAGAGGAGAAATCCATTTCGGGCCGCTGGTAATCATTTTCTCGACCTCGCGGAAGGTTGCGGGGTAGCCGCCGATTCCGGAGCCAACATAGACTCCGAGCCTGAACGGATCGATGTTTCCGCCTTCATCCGAATTGAGTCCGGACTGGTCCATCGCCTGTTTGGCGGCGGCCACGGCATAGACCGAGAACAGATCCTGTTTCCTGGTGAACGCCGGCTCGATTCCGAAATCCGCAGGGTTGAAGTCGGTGATTTCTCCCGCGACTGAGGCGGAAAGCCCTTCGGTGGAAAACCTCGTCAGTTTTCTGATTCCGTTCTTCCCTTTTTTCAGATTGTTCCAATATGTGTCAACATCATTTCCAATTGGCGAAACTATTCCCATTCCGGTTATAACGACTCTCTTTTCCATATCTGTATCTGTTAAATTCGCATATACATCAATCCGTAAGGTGTTCGGGGATTACCCGTATTGACCTTATGCAGGAGCAAATATACTAATTTTTTTTACTCGCTGCCGCCTCCGGAGATTTGACGGGTCTGCGCAAAATTCGCTATCTTTGCGACGCCGACAGGTTTCCACCCGCTCAAAACAGCCTCTCAGGCCAGTGAGAGATATAGATGTATGAATAAAAAGGTTCCACGCTATCTTCTGGACAAGTTCCAGCTTACCGGACAGGTGACATTCTCTGTCCTGTTCGCCGTGGTCTTTATGAATCTGTATATCCCCTTTTCAAAGACCGCGTGGTTCGAACTCGGCTATTCCTCCCGTTTCCTCTACACGCTGCTTTTCTTTTTCATCAGCATCATCATTCTGATTGTCAGCCGGACGGTGATGTATCGGACGAAATATCTTTTTGAGATGAAAATATGGCACTATATCCTCTGGTGTCTGGCGGAAATCACCGTCATCTGCGGGATATACACGGGGATGGCGGTGCTGATTTCCGAAATTCCGGAAGAAATCGGGGTGTACGGAGTGTTTCTTAAGTCCCTGCTGTACGGATTCATATCCCTGGCTGTGCCCTATGTAATCTCGTGTCTTTATTTCGCGCTCGTCGAGAAAGAAAAAATCATCCGCCTGATGAGCTACAGCAATGTCGTGACCGACGGACAGGAGCCTGAAACCGATGAGCAGAAAATCACCCTTTTCGATCTTGGGGGAACGCTGAGGTTCTCCGTACGCCGAAGCAATCTCTATTTCATAGAATCAGACGACAACTACATCAGGGTGTGGTATGACGACGGCAACGGGAATATGAAGCAATATATGCTGCGCTGCCGGCTCAAGACAGTGGAGGAAACGTTCAGGGACAGCACTCTTGTCCGCTGCCACAGGAAATATGTCGTGAACACCGAACACGTGCGTGTGCTTCGCAAGGACGGCGATGCTTTCGTTCTTGAGCTCGACCGCGGGGAGATTCCTCCGATCCCGGTCACCAAAACCTACGAAAAAGCAGTGTTGGGGAGATTCTCCTGAGGATTCACCCTCTTCTTCTCTTGAGGGAGCGCAGCCGCGAGGCAGATTGCACCATCGCCTCGTCAAGCATTATCCCCCGCGCCGCGAGAATGTCCAGAACCATTGCCACAAGCGGGAAAAGGGCTGTCACGGAAAACACCATCCCGTTCCATCCGCGCACGATGTCAACGACAATCCAGATCTGCCAGGCCAGCAGAACAAGCGCCGACACCGTTGCAACCCTCATCTGAGGAATCCTTATCCTGAATGCGAACAGAGAAAAAAGATTGCCCGCGAGCGCCAGGATCAGGAGCGAGAGATATGGGAGTTTCTCATAATATTTAATTGTCAGTTCGATGCCGTCCGGACCGAGAATGGTCGCGAACCTTGAGAAAAACATCGATGCAAGAAAAGCTGTCGCAATCGCGAGGTATAGAGTCTGTATCCTTTGCCACATAGCCGGGGAGATTTATTCCGATTCAGTTTGAAGATTCTGTTCAAATTCAGATTTGCGTGCAAATGTAGCAAATAATGCTTACATTTGCTTGTCTGTTCCGTATGTTTTGAGGCGAACAGAGCTTTAAGTGACATTACAAATTAAAAAAACATTATGCGCATAGCAGAATCAGAACTTATAATAAACGGGGACGGCTCCGTTTTCCATCTTCATCTAAGACCGGAGGAACTCGCTGACAACGTGATACTTGTAGGAGATCCCGGACGTGTCGACATGGTCGCGGAGTATCTGACTGACATCGAATTCCGCCATTCTTCAAGAGAGTTTGTAACGACTACGGGCAAATTCAACGGGAAACGAATAACCATAGTTTCCACGGGAATCGGCTGTGACAACATCGATATTGTCATGAACGAACTTGACGCGCTCGCCAACATCGATTTCCAGACCCGCGAAATCAGAGAGCGGAAGCGGTCTCTGAATATCCTCAGAATCGGAACCTGCGGGGCTATACAGCCTGACATCCCGCTCGGATCGTTCATATTCTCCCACATTTCCGTGGGGTGCGACGGGCTTCTCAACTGGTATGCCGACCGCGACGAGATTGCGATGCCTGAAATCGAGGAGGCATTCAAAAAACACGTCGGATGGGCGAAACATCTCCCGGACCCGTATTTCGTCAAGGCGAGCCAAAAGCTCATAGACAAATTCGCTGACAGTACAGTCAAAGGAATGACCATCGCCGCATCCGGGTTCTACGGTCCTCAGGGACGCGTTCTCCGTATGGGGCTTGCGATGCCGGATATGGTGGAAAAGTTCGAGAGCTTCTCGTTCGGCGGGCACCGCATCACCAACTTCGAGATGGAGGGTTCAGCAGTGGCCGGAATCGCCGCCCATCTCGGCCACAACGCCGGAACGGTCTGCTGCGCAATCGCCAACCGCCACATAGGAAGCAGCAATCCAGACTACAAGGCTCAGGTACGCAAACTTGTCGAGCTCTCACTCCGCAAGATGTCGGAGCTGTAGAAATCCGGGCTGTAGGAAATCAGATAAAAAAGCTGAAATGGACATTTCCGTATTTGCGTTCCTTGACGAAATGCGGATGCGCCGAGAATGAATAGTCAGCGGGGTGCTCAAGAACGAAGTAACATTCGGGATTGAGTATCCCGCTGTTCAGAACTTTGTCAGGGATGGTGTCAAGCCCGTCGAGGGCGTATGGAGGGTCGGCGAAAACGATGTCGAACTTCTCACGGCAAAGCGGAAGAAAGTCAAAGACATTGTGACGGACGACAGTGAGGTTGTCAAGTCCGAACTTAGCCGCCTGCGAACGGATGAAAGAGGCGTTTGCCGGAGCCATCTCCACCGCATAGACCATCCCGACCCCTCTGGAAGCGAACTCGAATGAAATCGACCCCGCCCCTCCGAACAGGTCAAGCACCTTGAGGCCGTCGAACTCGTACTCGTTGTCAAGAATGTTGAAAAGCCCCTCCTTGGCGAAATCGGTCGTTGGACGGGCGGCGTAGCCTGCGGGGAGTTCTATGGTGCGTCCCCTGAGTTTTCCTCCTATGATTCTCATAGTCTGCAGATTCAGTCAGAAGACCGCCTCCACGCTGCGGAAATAGCTGCACAGGGAAATCTCCTCCTCTTCCGTCAGCGGGGTTCTGAAAAAGATGTCTGAAACGTCCGGATTGAGCTGGAGACTCTTCATCGCAGAGAAAATCCAGTACTCGGCAGTCGTGAAGTCAGCCGCATCGAATACGTTGCACAGGCGAAGGGTTCTGCCTTCGGCAACAACGAGGTAGAGACGCGAATCCGCCCGCGAAGCCACAATCTTGTTGTACTGCGGGATCCCGGAGAGGGAACGGAGCATATGCCATAGTTCCGGAAGCACAGCTGCGCGGCTGCCGTCCACCCGGAGAACCGTGTTGCGCAAAGTTTCAGAGAGTGTCTCCCCTATTGTCGGAGACCAGATCATAGTCGCGGCAAACTCCGGCACATCAACGCTGGAAATGCTGTCAGTCTCGGAGATGTCCGCGACCGAGGCAAGCTGCTCCCTTTCACAGCCCTCGCGAACGAACTGCGAAGGCACCAGAGTCACCTTCGGAGTGAACAGGGAAATCTCCACATCGTCATAGCGACGCTGAAGCTCGCGGGCAGTAAAAACAGACCCGGCATCCATCCATCCGGACGAATGCCTGGTCTTGTCAGATTCTGTCTGAAAGGAAAATCCGCTCAGGCCGACCTGAACGAAAATCCTGTCCTTACTCCCAGTTACCTGCATTGTTGTTAGGTGCAGTGATGCTTCCCACCTTGAGACCAGGATAGCGGTCGGTCTTGATCCTCTCGTCGTCAAGGTTGATTCTGAGCTGATTGTCCAATCCGGTAAGAAGAGCTTTGTAAGGCATCTGTGCCTCGAAGAGAGGGACAGGGACACCGGAGACCATCTTCACGGTCGACGCCATTTCGACAGACTGTCCGCCGCTGAACGGAATGGTACCGATGGCGTTGATGTCGAAGTCAGGACGGTTGTTGAAGAGGGTGTCCTTAACCGGAATTTCATTCTCGATGGTGAAGACGAGCTTCTGGCCGGTCTTGGTCAGTTCAAGCATCTGTTCCGGAGTAATCTTCGGACGCTTCTTCTTAAGAGCCTTGGTGTTGGCCACGGCAAGGGAATCGTCCATAGAGCCCACCTTCATCACCACCTTCATCTTGCCGGTGTTGTAGAACGTCTGGAGCGTATCGAACGTGGAAACGAATTTTCCGTTCACGCTCTTGTAAGCGACCTGAAGATCACGGATGTCCTTGAGCTGCTGGATGGCGACCTTCTCGCGCGCAGTCTTCTCCCTGTTGAAGTCAATCGGCTCCATAATGCTCAGAACCGTTATCACTGCGAGGAAGACAATCAGCGCAGGCAGGAGGATGTAAGTCAATGAAATCTTAATTGCTTTGTTCATATTCGTGGACTTTTATATTTTCGTGTATATACTTTCAAATTCCCAAAAACTTGACAAAGTTATGAATTAGATTTATGAATTGCAATAAGTAACCGGCTATTTTTCGATATCGCCAAAAATATGTAATTTTGCAAGATTGTTTCTTGAACATGATGAACAACACGATTACAGGAGAAAAAATTGCGGAACTTGACCGGCGGATCTCGGAAGCGTCTGAAGTGGCGATTTCCACCCATACGCATCCGGACGGGGACGCAATCGGAAGTTCGACCGCTCTCGCCCGCTACCTTGCCGGACGCGGAAAGAGCGTGCACATCCTCCTGCCGGATCCCTGCCCGGAAACTCTCGGTTTCGCGCTTGACAAAAGCCTGGCGCGCATAATCTGCGACAGAAAGGACACTGCGGAAGCCGTCCTGAAGGAATGTGACCTTCTTATAAGCATAGACTACAACAGTCCGAAAAGAGCCGGTGACCTTGAAGGTGCGATCCGGGAATTCGGCGGATTCAGGATACTCATCGACCACCACATATCCCCTGACGAGGAATTCTACGATCTCATATTCTCCGAATGTGAAGTCTCCTCGGCCAGCGAACTGCTCTACAGGATACTGCTCGGAATGCCCGACACAGGAGGGAAAGCTGAGAATCTCGGAAAAGAGGCGGGAGAGGCTCTGATGCTCGGAATGACGACAGACAGCAACAATTTCGCGAACTCAACCTACCCTTCGACCCTAAAAATGGCCGGAGATCTCATTGCAGCTGGAGTTGACAGGGATGCACTGCTGGCAAACCTCTACAACCGGTACAGGGAAAACCGTTTCAGGTTTATGGGATATTTTCTCAGCGGGAAGATGCGCATAACCGGTGACGGAGTGGCCTATGCCGTGATGTCCGCCGACGAAATCAGGGAGTTCGGAATACGGGACGGGGAGACTGAAGGATTCGTGAATATGCCTCTGGGGATTGAAAATGTGCGGATGAGCATATTCATCAAAGAGGAAGACACACGCGACAGGCTCAGGGTTTCTGTGCGCTCGAAAAACGGGACTTCGGCCAACCAGTTTGCGCGGCGCTATTTCAACGGCGGCGGACACGAACTTGCAGCCGGAGGAAAGCTCGCAGTTCCGTCCGACATATCCGGACCGGAGGCCGTTCCCGCCTACATCGAGAGATGCGCGAAAGAGTTTTTCGGGCAGCAGCCCGCGAACAGCTGATGATACAGCTCAAGTTTCACATGCGATACTAAAATGATGTGAAAATGGATTTGAAAAGGAAAAATGGTTTTGCGGCCGCCTGCCTTGCGGCTGCCATTCTTGCGGTCGCCTGCGGGAAACAGCAGATGCAGACAACCTACGACAGCCAGGACAAGAAGATCGACTCGTTCATACAGAATCAGATAAGCAGTTCAAAAGCCCTGAGGGTCTATGTAAACAAAGGATGCAGCCGCCTTGTGATTGCGGAGGGCACCGGAGAGGACAGCCTCTCGACTTCGGGAACCGTCTCGTTTTTCTACGCCGCCTACACCTTCTCCGGCAGCCTTGTCCAGTCCAATATGTTCGCGACAAATCACGAAGAGACAGCCGCACAGAACGGCTGGGACGAACTCGGAGGGGCGGACTTCTCCCCCGTCAGAGCAAATCTGTCGGACAGCGGCAGTCTGGTCGAAGGATTGCGCAAGGGCTTGTTCGGAGTGAAGGAGGGACAGGAATGCTACATTCTTTTTTCCGGCAAACACGGCTTCGGCTCCAAACCGCTTGGCACAATTCCTGCGAACTCGGCGCTGCTCTATCACGTGTGGGTTGAGAGCATCGACAACGGCCGGTAACTCAAGACAGTACGGGGCAGGCCGAAACAGGATAAAACTGAACGGAACGGACTGAACAGGCAATATTTGGGATAACATATACAAGGTAATATAAATGAAGAAGATTTCAATCATCCTGACGGCCGCAATCGCCGCCGCACTGTGCGGAAGCTGTGCGAAGACCGTCGAAAGCGGAATTTATGACGATGAAGCGGTCTACCTGAAGGCCTGGCTCAAGGCAGACCATTCAGACATAGGACTGGATATCACGAGAAATCCGGAAACCGGGCTGCCGGACACCCTGGGACGCGGAGTCTATCTTCTCTCGGAGAAAACCGGAACCGGGGACGCGGCCGCGAAAAAAGGCGACTATGTGACACTCAGCTACACAGTCTCCGATATGGAGGGCACGATTTCTTCCTGCACGGAAAAGGAGACTGCAGTGAAACTCGGGACATATGACAAGACTTATTCCTATGGCCCGAAGGTAGTCTCGCTCGCAGGAGGCGTGAACTATGCCGGGGTGATCGATGCCGTGGCGGGGATGAAGATCGGAGGAGAGCGGACGGTGCTCATTCCGAAATGGCTTATGAGCACAAAGGACAAAGATTCTGAAAAGGACTATCTCAAAAGTTCGTCAAGTTCGTCAAATACGGTCTACAAAATGAAGCTCACCGGAATCATCGAAGACATCGGACAATACCAGATTGACGCGATAGAAGAATATCTCAGGGACAATGTGGTCGGCAAGCTCAAACTTGACAACGGAGAGTTCGCCACAATGCCCGACACGACGAATACGATAGGCCCGTGCAGAGGCTTCTACTTTATTCCGGTAACAGACACCGCTGGGCACAGGACATTCCCGACGGACACGACACTCACCATCAACTACACCGGACGCAGACTTGACGGACAGGTCTTCGACACTTCTGTCGAAAACACGGCGAAAGACAACGGAATTTACTCGTCATCAACCACTTATGAGACAAAATCCATCACCTGGGGCGAAAATTTCAGCGACCTCACGATGAGCAGCAGTTCGCTCATTTCAGGATTCAGCAAAACCCTCTGGCAGATGAACTCCGGCAAGGGCATAGGAATTTTCTGGTCTGATCTCGGTTATGGAAGTTCCGGCAGCGGAAATCTGATTCCGGGCTATGCGCCGCTCATTTTCGAGATTGAAATCATCGGAGAGGAGGAGGACTAACTGATGGCCGAACTTAAATCTGCACCGACGGAATTAGGAACTGAAAAAATCTGGAAACTCATAAAGAGCTACGCGCTTCCGGCAATCATAGCGATGACGGCCTCCTCGCTGTACAATATGGTTGACAGCATCTTCGTGGGACAGGGCGTAGGTCCGATGGCAATCTCCGGGCTGGCGGTGACATTCCCGCTTATGAACCTCTCCACCGCATTCGGAACTCTCGTGGGTGTGGGAGGAGCGACGATTCTCTCAATCCTGCTCGGCCAGAAGAACTACGAAGCATCACGGAAGGTTCTCGGCAACATAGTGACACTCAACATTATAATAGGTTTTCTCTTCGCAGTTGCAGCCCTCGCGTTCCTTGACCCGATCCTCTATTTCTTCGGAGCCAGCGAAAACACGATAACCTATGCGAGGGAATATATGCAGATTATCCTCTACGGAAACATAATCACACACGTATATTTCGGACTCAACGGAGCAATGAGAGCGTCCGGAGATCCGAAGATGGCGATGGGGCTGACGATTTTCACCGTGCTGTTCAACGCCGTGCTCGACCCTGTGATGATCTTCGGGATGAAAATGGGGATACGCGGAGCCGCGTGGGCGACAGTAATCTCGCAGTTCATCGCGATGATTCTCGCCCTGCTGCATTTTATGCGGAAAGACAGGACCGTACGTTTTGAAAAGCGGATTCTCCGGCTTGACCTGAGAGTGGCGAAAGACTCTCTTGAAATCGGTTTCGGACCGTTCCTGATGAACACAGCCTCCTGCATCGTGGCACTGTTCATAAACCAGCAGCTCGGGAAATACGCCGGAGACCTCGGAATCGGAGCATACGGAATCTGCAACAGGCTGACATTTATGTTCGTAATGATATGTATGGGGCTGAATCAGGGTATGCAGCCGATTGCCGGATACAACTACGGGGCAAGAAAATACAGCCGTGTCAAGGAGGTCTATCTCAAGACAGCGGCGCTTGCAACGGTTGTTTCTGTTTTGTGCTTCATTGTCTGCATCGGATTCCCGAGGGCTGCGTGCTCCATATTTTCACGCGATCCGCAACTGCTCGACCTGTCGGCGCACGGTCTGAGGATAATGAATGTGATGTTCCCGGTCGTGGGATTCCAGATGGTGGGAACGAACCTTTTCCAATGTCTCGGAATGGTAAAAAAGTCCATTTTCCTCTCGCTCACGAGACAGCTGCTCTGCCTTGTGCCGGCGCTCTACACTCTGCCTCTCCTGCTGGGAGCCGACGGGGTGTGGTGGAGTTTCCCGATTTCGGACATTGTCGCGAGCGCGCTGACAGCCATTCTTCTGGGGCGGCTTTTCAGAAAATTTTCAAAACTCAATGACGGCGACGACCCGGCGGGGCTCGGCGGAGCAGTGAAATAAAAGCGATATGAAGAAGATCATAATAAACATAGGAAGACAGTTCGGCAGCGGAGGAAAGGCCGTGGCGGACAAAATCGGAGAAATTCTCGGAATTCCGGTCTATGACAACGAACTTCTGGCCAAAGCTGCGCAGGACTTCGGGTTCACGGAGGAGCTGTTCCGCAACAGGGACGAAAAGAAGCGCAGCCTCACGCTGTCTTCGATATTTTCATCAAGCATTTTCGGCGGGGGAAGTTATCTGACCGACGACAGCGCCCTGTTCAAGATGCAGGCCCAGACCATCCGGAACATTGCGGAGAAGGGGTCGGCGGTGATTGTCGGCAGGGCGGCGGACTACATTCTGCGTGATATGGACTGCTGTCTCGACGTTTTCCTCACAGCTCCTCTTTCATTCCGTACGGAAAGGGTGGCAGAAAGGATGGGGATGCCGGCCGAAAGCGCACGGGACTTCATCGGGAAGAAGGAAAAGGAGCGGGAGAATTTCTATAACTGCTTCACTTTCGGAAACTGGGGCGTCGCCTCGACCTACGATCTGTGCGTCGACACCTCCCTGCTCGGAGTGGAGGGCACGGCGGAGTTCATCATCGAGTTCGCAAAATTGTCTCAAAAGCTTTAGGTCAGTAGCCGTGAAGAGCAGGAAATACATATTTTGGGGAATCATTGCGGCGGCGGTTGCCGGCGCAGCGGTTGCCATTTCAGTCCCGTTGGCGAAAAAAGCTGACAGGCACTCTTCCGACGCTGTGCAGAGAGATACGCTTTTTCTCAACAAAACGCTGACCAACGGGATGTCCGAACTGCCGCAACTTGAAAAAATGGACAAAAAAGTCGAGCGCTACATGCAGTACTGGCACATCCATGGAGCACAGCTGGCGGTTATGCGCCACGACTCGCTGCTCTTCTGCAAAGGCTACGGGATCGCCGACTCGATTTCAGCAAACCCGGCAGGTCTTACAGAAAATGTCACTTCGGAGAACATGACGCCCGTGAATATGACGCCGGGCCACATAATGCGGGTGGCTTCCGTTTCGAAACTCATCACCGCGACGGGCATAATGAAACTCTGCGAAGAAGGTCTCCTGCACCTGTCAGACACGGTTTTCGGTCCGGGAGGGATTCTGAAAGACTCGCTCTACACGGAATCGATCCGGCACATGAAGGACTACTCCAAAATCACCGTAGAACATCTTCTCCGGCATCAGGCGGGATTCCGGCGCGACCCGGTGTTCTCGGCAAACGACGTGCGCAGGCAGATGAAGCTCGACCACAGTCCGGACCTTGACGACTATTCCCGTCTTGTGCTGCCCCGCAGGCTCAGATACGAACCCGGAGGCTCACAGACCTATTCGAATTACGGATATATGCTGCTGTCCCGGATTGTTGAAACCGTGTCCGGGATGGACTACGAGGAGTACATCCAGACTCACGTCCTGCGCCCGGCGGGATGCTACGACATGCACATAGGCGAGAATTACTACAGCGACAAACGTCCGAACGAAGTGCGCTATTTCGTGCACGAGGGCAACGGGAAACAGGTTGAGGAGTACAACGGGAGCGGGCGTATGGTTGAACGCTGCTACGGGGGGAACGACATCCGCCTGCTGAGCGGAGCCGGAGCCTGGGTCAGTTCAGCGGCCGAACTCGCGAGATTCGTGGCTTCCATAGACTCTCTCCCGCAGCCGGTGCCCGACATACTCGACAAAAGCAGCGTGGCACGGATGACGGAATACTTCGACAGAAACACCTATTCGCTCGGCTGGAATGACACAAACCCGAAAAAAGGCTGGGTGCGTACGGGAACGCTCGCGGGGACAAACGCCGTAATCAAATATTTCCCCGACGGAGAATGCTGGATCTGGCTTGCGAACACGAGCACCTGGAAAGGGCCCAATCACTTGAAATACACGGCTATGCTTTTCGACCGCCTCCGCCGCGACTTCTCCTCCGACCTCCCCGCCCAAAACCTATTTGAATAATCCGAACAGCTGGGCGTCTATACGATCCGTAATCGCGGCAAAATCCTCCGGCCGGTTCTCAAAATCAAGGCTGTCGCCCTCTATGGTTATGACCTTCCCGGGATAGGAGGCGATCCACTGTTCGTAGAGTTCGTTGAGTCCGGTCAGATAGTCGATGCTCATTCCTTTTTCATAGTCCCGCCCCCTCTTCGCAATCTGCGATACGAGGTGGGAAATCGATGAGCGTATGTAAATCAACAGGTCAGGATATTTCACCGAGGACATCACCACTCGGAAAAGTTCCATATAAGTGTTGAAGTCGCGCTCGGAGAGATTGCCCATCAGATAGTTGTTGCGGACGAATATCTCCACTCCCTCAAATATCGTCCTGTCCTGGACAATGGTCTCGCCGCTTTTCGCAATCGCCATCACATCCTTGAGCCTCTGCGCGAGAAAGTAGGTCTCGAGGTTATAGGACCAGCGCGGGATGTCCGTGTAATAGTCCTCAAGATATGGATTGTAGGTCACGGCCTCGAATTTGGGAGTCCAGCCGTAATGTTCAGCAAGCATCCGCGTGAGGGTTGTCTTGCCGCAGCCTATGTTTCCGGCGATACCGATGTGCATGATTATGGTTATTTAAGTTCCGCGTTTGTCATTCCGTTTTAGCGGGCGGGATTTCTATTCTGCAGTTGGTCGCGCTCATCGCCCTTTCGACTCCGGCGGAGATGAAGGTCTTCACCCCGTCCATCACCTTACTGCTGATGAGCGGAATTGCGTCCAGTTCTTCCGGGCTGAGCTTTCCGAGCACGAAATCTATCTGGTGACCGCGGGCGAAATCATTCCCGATGCCGAGACGTATCCTTGCATATTCCTGACTTCCAAGCAGTTCATTTATATTCTTAAGACCGTTGTGTCCGCCGTCACTTCCATTCTTCCTCATCCTTATCGTTCCGAAAGGAAGATTGAGGTCGTCAAGAATCACAACGACGTTCCCGATCGGTATGTTCTTCTCCTGCATCCAGTACCGGACGGCCTTTCCGCTGAGATTCATATAGGTCGAAGGCTTGAGCAGGATGAGTTTGTGACCCTTGAAGGGAACCTCAGCCACATCTCCGTAGCGGTCGGTATGAAAAACGGCATTGGATGCCTTGGCAAAGGCATCCAACACCAGAAATCCCATATTGTGCCGGGTGTTTTCATATTCGGAACCTATGTTTCCGAGCCCGGCTACAAGACAGTTCATCGTTCAATTTTTGAACCTGTTCAGTCCCCCGGATTATTCAGCCTGAGCAGCCTGAGCGGATGCACGGGTAGGACGGACAGAGCAGATGATTGTAGCCTTCGGAGAAACGATGGTGACGCCCTCGTAGTGGAGATCGCCGGCAACAATCTGCTTGCCGATAAGGAGTGGTGTACAATCAACCTCAAGGGTGTCAGGAAGTTCATTGAGCATAGCGCTGATCTTGAGCTTGCGTGCGGAAACGAGGAGCTTACCGCCGGCCTTCACACCCTCTGCGTGACCAGTTACCACAACCGGAACATCAATTACGACCGGTTTGGTTTCGTTCACTGCGAGGAAATCGACGTGGAGGCACTGATCCTCAACCGGATGCCACTGAAGTTCGTGAAGAACGGCATTGATTTTCTGACCGTTGCTGAGTTCGAGGTCGACGATGTATGAGTTCGGAGTGTGGGTGATAGGCTTGAGAGCCTTGGCTTCAACAGCGAAGTGGATGTTCTCCATTCCGAGTCCGTAGATGTTGCAAGGAACGAGTCCTTCCCTGCGGAGTGCCTTGATGGCCTTCTTGCCGGCAGCTTCGCGGAGCTGTCCTTTCAATTCAATGTGTTTCATTGTTTTAAATTTTTAAAATGTGTTACTCAGTTCCTTCCGGGAACGCCCTGAATGCGCATCGCCGGCGGAACCCCATTGCACCAAAAAGTCCGGTGACTTTTTATGGGGCTGCAAAGATACAACTTTTTGGAATTTTCAACAACTCCTGACTCAAGTTTCGCGCGAAACTTGACGAGGGCTTCTGCCCGCCGGCCGTGAGGCCGAAAAATCTCCCCGAGAATTTTATTCCGCCTGTTTCACAAGTCCGGTCACCTCGTTCCAGGCGAGACCTCTATAATAATTGTTAAGGTAGGTCCTGTCAGAATATGGCAGATACATGCTCAGACCGGAGAAACTGTTGATTTTGTAATCTTTCATAAACCATTCGGTCGCAGCCTTGTAGACAACGCACTGCCCGAGAGCCCAGTCAATGTCGGCGAGTTCGTCTTCGTTGGCCCCGGCAGCGGCCAGCACGCTTCTGAAATCATAGAACCATTTCTGCTTGTCCCTGTAACTGTTGCGGAAAAACTGCTGGAGAACGCTTCTGTCGCAATGGTCATAATCGACGTCGTGTGCACGGAATACTGAACGGCACACGGCGGCAAGCGCATCGAGACGCGAGCAGTCAATCATGGAGATTGTTGCGGACTGCCATTGTCCGCTCTGGTCCTTGTAGAGATTATAGAAATCATCGCATACAGCCTCCGGGTCAGGGGTCCCGCTCTGCAGCAGGCGCTCAAGAAGCCGGCTGTAGTCCATTCCGTCGCCAAGAATCTCCGCCTGGGAAGCGCACATCCATCGGCATTTGTCCTTAAGTTCGTATGCGACCTCTATTCCTCCCATATAGCAGGCGTCGAAAATGATGTAGTCCAGTTTGAACGGAATGGCCTCCGCCAATTCAGTTATTTCGGTCTCGTAAACTTTCCCGTGTGTCTCGTCAGTCCACGTCGAGCCGACGCTCTTCACGACCGGGCCGTCCCCATCTCTCCGGACATAAGGCACGGGAGCATTGGACGGGCGGTTGCCGGACTTCCTGGCCCTGCCGGCAGACAATATGTTCGAAGAAGAGGTTTTCTCGTACTTGTCGGGAGCGGAAAGATATCCGGGAGGAACCCATCCGGAGCCGTGCGATGAGACAAGCAGTCCATAGCTGTCCGCAGGATATTTCTCCCTGACGGAATTCAGAACCATGGATATGTTTTCGCCCGTGTTCGGGATGTCTCCCTCGGTGAAATTCAGGACATTGGCACGAACGAGATCCCCTGCCTGGTTCAGATAGACCCTGACGAAAGACGGAATTTCCGGAGACCCGTCAGAATTCACCCCCTGACTGTAGAGGAAAAACAGATTCTCCTCATTTCCGTTGCCCGGAATATAGTGGGCGTAGATTTCCTTTATGTTCCTTTTCAGATAGGAATCCAGATCGTTGCAGCCGAAGCTCATCATCACGAACGCGTGGGTATGATTGTGCCGCACGATGACCTCGGTTTCAGTGACAACCTTCGTGCAGGCACCGAGCGCAAACAGAGCCGCGACAGCCAGAATCATATTCCGTACAATATTCTTCATATTCCCATATTTTTCCTAAATTTGTCAGGCATTTTTGCAATTCGCCTTTTTGCAACCTGCAAATATATGAAAATTCTCCGGTTCCCGCGATTTCGGGGATATGTGTTTGTCGGAATATAATTATAACGAATATGAAAACTGTACTGAAAATGATTGCAGCAGCGACGATTATGAGTTGCGCCGTGTCGTGCGGCTCCCCGAAAGAAAAGGACGAAGTCCCGGCGGACTTCAGATACCTCATCGACTCCTTCGCGGACCTGAAGATTATGAGATACCGTGTGCCGGGATGGAATGCACTGACT